>CANKWG010000001.1 GCA_947487325.1 Oxalobacteraceae bacterium
CCGTGTCCTGACCGCTGCCTCTTCCAAACAAATACAGGTCGTTGCCCTCACCGCCAAAAAGTGAATCATTACCGACACCCCCATCAAGGATGTCGTTGCCATTGTCGCCATAGAGAGTGTCATTACCCGCGCCACCGTTGATTACGTCGTTTCCATTGCTTCCGGCAAGATAGTCGTTGCCGTTATCGCCATTAAGGACGTCGTCGCCGGCTTCACCTACCAGCGTGTCATTGCCATCACCGCCGTTGATGGTGTCTGCCGTTGCATAACCACGCAGAATGTCGTTACCAGTGGTGGGCAGCAGGGCTAAGGCTTTGACGGTATCAACGCCCCATACCGTGCCGTCAGCAAAACGAATTTCTTCAACCCTGTAGGTGTTAGCACCATCATTTTGGAAATAACTATAGATGGTCAGCTTGTCAGCCGTGCCTTTGATGCTCAGCACTAAATTATTCTCTGTATTGCTAATGACTACATCGGTACTCGCAATGTCCGCCGCAAACTGAACCACATCGACCTTGTTCAACGCAGTATCAAAGTTCAATACCATATCTTGACCGCTGCCACGCCCGAACAGATACACATCATTTCCCTCGCCGCCCAACAGCGAGTCATTACCTGCACCCCCATCAAGGATATCGTTACCGTTCTCCCCGCGAAGCGTATCGTTTCCTGCTAACCCGACAATAATGTCATCAGATTTACCAGCACTGATTGATTCAGCGCCTGCAGTTCCCAATCTGATTTCCGGGATGCCGTTACTGCTTTCGGCATAAGCTATAGCAAGGCTCGATTTCAATTGATCGAGCTGCCCCTTTGAAGCGATATCTGAAGCCCAGACTACTAGCTTGGCAGCACCTTGCCAGCCCATTTTGCTTAGGGGATCAATACATTTTTGCAGATCCAGGCAATCGATAAAGGTCCCTATAGGATCGTTTTTATAAGCGCTGTCGAGTTTCGCATCAAGCGCTGTGAAATCCATCGAAATGCCAGTGGTACCGATATTCAGACTGACAGCATCAAGATAGCTCTTAAGACGCGTCTGGCCGACCAGGTCGCCGTAGATGGATTCCTTCAAAGTTGCATAGCTCCGCCGAAGTAAATCAACCTGACCCGGCCATAAGGATGACACCACCACGACCGAAGAAATTGCCAATGTCGCCGCAGTTGCGCTATTGCCATCTGCACTGGTAGCACTTGCTCGCAGCGCCGGAAACGAAGTCTGGTTGCCCCCAGCACCGGAAAAATCAAGGAAAGTCTGACCATTGAATGCTTCCAGCACGCCAATCATCTTGCCGACTTCGGTTACTTTTGCATGGACAATGTTATAGCGCTCTTCGGTGACCCCCAACTCCCTCAGTATCTGCGTACTATTTGAGCCGGGCTGCGCGATCAACTGGATAGCCTTCATTTCCGCATTGGTCACCTCCGGTAAGCCAAACAATAACGTTACGCCCATTTCAGCAGCACGCTGCTGCGAGGTTTTGAAATTGGCTGTTGCCGCCCAGTCCTGCAACAGTGGATCAAGCTGATGCATCATCTCCCCGCGCGACGGGCCCACTAAGTCGTTGACTGTCTGAATCAGCGCAGCATTAATACTGGCTGCCTCACGAAGATCGCGCACCACACCTGATCCACGCAGATTGGTAAGACGAGCTGCCTCAGTCGTCAGCGAAACGCTGTCGACAAACTCTCGATAAAAAGGATTATTAGCAAAGTTAAGATTGGAGGCGGTTCCCATACTGCCATCCGTGCGCGTGAAGTTTGCTATGTCAGTCTGAACATTGCCATTACCGAAATTACGTGTGTTAGCCGCGCTGTTCAGGTTAATGCTAGCAATCCCTGCCTCTGCAAGAAATTGCAACTCACCTTTGTCACTGATGCCGTCCTGATCAAGATCGCGCCATATCTGGACTTGCGCGTATCTCGAATCAGCATTATTGAAAATACCGTCTTGATTGGTATCAAGATCGGCTAACGCTTTGAAACCTGTCGTCGCTTTCTGACCATTAGACAACACAGTATCGACACCGAATAGCTCACCGCCATTATCGATACTGCCATTACCGTTTCTATCCAACACCACAATCGCATCGTCGCCTTTGATCCAGCCGGTACCGGCTCGGATGCCATCACCGTTGTGGTCAAACAGGACTTGCTTTTCTGCAGTGATGCCGGTGGTTTCGATGCCGTCGCCGTCCAGGTCAAGCACCAAGGGCTCAATAAAGGTCTGCGGAATAGCCTGAAGAAAAAGACTATTTACGGCACGCGAAATACCATCAAAAAATGCATCCCAAAACAAGGGGGATTTGTCGAGCGACCAGCCTAGATGAGGCGCAACGAACTCTTCCCAAAAATAATGTGCGAAAGCGCCTACTGTACATACAGAAAGAACTCCTGCGGTTAGTCCGCCTCCAATCGAGGCCACGACGGCACCTCCAATTATGCCTCCCACTATCCTTGATAGCTCGCCACCAATCTCATAAGCTTTGCCCTCCGGGGAACGAATTTGTGCAATAAGCTCTAACCCAGCCATCAATCCGCCTAAATTTTTTCCTAGCGCAGCGACATTTTGTGCAAAATTCCCTGTTTGTTTTGCAGTCATAAAAAACGAATCTGCTTGGCCTAGAGCTGTTTTCGCAGCTTCAACTCGAGCAACCATTTGTGAATCTAGCTGCACCTGAGTTTTTATTTGATCAAGTTCACTAATTACCTTGGATCCAAGTTCGTCTAAATATCGCGCTGATTCAGCAGCTTTAGCTGCGCGCTCTAAAGCATTTACCCCCTGCTCCTTTATTAGATTGGCGTGGTCTTGTACTTGAAGTGCCATATTTTTCAGCATTACAGATATAGATTGTCCGAAAAATTCTTGAAACCCATCATCCACTGAAAATTTAACCATTTTTTTCACTCCAAAATTTAAATAAAACTAAAAAAATTATAAGTAATAAACATATTGTTACTGCTGGAGCCATCGAGAAAACAATCGGCCCTAACAACCCAAGAAAAAATTTAGACGTTAGAAATGGGGCGATAGCAAATTCAGTGCCTTTTGCGAAAAATACAAAAACTGTAAAAATAATTGGAATAATTATTATTAGGCTATGCACAAGTATTAGCTTAGCTTTTGATTTTTTTATTATTAACAACATCCGCTTTTGCGACTCATTGAAGTCAGGGCATTTCATATAAATCGCAATGAGGATTGGCATGAAAAACACCATTACTGCCGCCTGCAGTCGGACCAATTCCGGTATGTTTGACCTTACGGAAAAATTTCTACCCATAGGAATGACATTCAATACACCATCCACGATGCTTGCGATAAATGTCCCAGATGAAATCTGATCAATAGGCGCCAACAAAGCGATCGCCATACCGGTCACATGCATGAAAATCACTATTTTCTGGCGATAAAGCCATACAAGGTCACTTTCACTGATGTCTGTATTTTCACGAGACACGTTCACTCCTCCAGAATTTATTCAAAACATCAAGAACAACGAAAAACAAGCAAATCATTGAGGCTGGGACTACACAAAAAACAATTGGGCCAATCGAACCAAGAAAAAACCTCGAAGTTAAGAACGGTGCGCTCTTAAAATCCGTACCCTCGACAATAAATAGATAATTTATTCCACCAAAAAAAATAAAAAACGGAATGAAATGAATCAGAAGAAATTTCCCTTTTGATGATTTTGTTAATTGCAACAATCTTTTTTTTGTTTCATGCAATTCAGGGAGTTTGAAGTGCAATGCAATTAGTGACGGAATAAAAAAAACATGGCTACCGAATGAATTTTCACCAATTCAGGAAAACTTGATTTGACCGAAAAGTTTCTACCCATTGGGATGACACTCAGCACGCCATCCACTACATGACCAAGAAAAGCAGATGATGAAATTGCATCGATGGGTACTAGCAATGCAATTGCCATACTAATTAAATGCATTGCAATCACAGTCTTCTGGCGATACAGCCAGACTATGTCGGCAACACCATTTGTTGAATTCTTCATGATAAAAAAGATTAAATTTTTAATAGCCGTTTTAGAGAAATTAATGAGCTAAATTATCGGTTCAAAAAAATCCCTCTCCAAAATTTGAACAACACAATAAAAGTTACAAAAATCCCGCAGATCATTCCACTTGGAGCTAAGCAAAAAATAATTGGGCCAAATACCCCAAGAAAAAATCTAGATGACAAGAAGGGGGCTACCGCAAACTCCGTCCCCTCTACCCAAAAGATATGGCTCAATAAACAACCGATAGCAAAAAATGGAAGGAAATGGATTAACAATGATTTAGTTTTAGAAGATTTCATAATCCTAAGCATTCTTATTTTTGTCTCCACAAACTCTGGAGAACTTAAATAGAGAGAAAGAATTGCCGGTATAAAAAAAGTCATTACTGCCGCTTGCAATCGAACCAACTCTGGAAATGTAGAGCGAACCGAAAAATTTCGTCCCATTGGAATGACATTCAACACTCCATCCACAACGCGCTCGATAAATGTTCCGGATGAAATCTCTTCGATAGGTGTGAGTAGGGCGATCGCCATACCCACTAAGTGCATGAAAATTACCGTCTTCTGGCGATACAACCAGACCAAATCGTTGACGCTAGCATTTAAATTTTTTATTCTTGTATCAGTGGCACTAGTAATCAAATTTTTCATGAACAATCCGTAGTTGAGAAGTAGTTACCAAAATAAACTGAGCATCCAAACGACCGCACCAAATACTGAGCTCAAAATCAAGTAATTCACCGTAATGAAAATTACAAAGTACAAAACCAATGTGAAGGTGTTTTTAAAGATCAGCGTGATCAGCATTCCGGAAAGATTGTTTTCATTGGCCTGAATTCCGGCCAGGCTATACAAAATCAGCATCGGAAAAATGCCCATCGTCAGGACGAGACAAATAGCCTGACCAAAAGAATCTTTTAGTGAATCCAGTTTTTCTCTGAGCGGTAAAAGCACTTTTTTCCTTAACAGTTTTTAGATCATAAAGATCCAAGGTTCACATTCGCAAGTTGATCAGGGTTCAATCACTCATATGTAAATCTCGTCATTCCCCGCACCTGTGACTCCAATACTCCTCAGGGGATTTGAACCAAGCTCGATCACTTCATCGACATTTAATGCGCGTGGTATTTGGTGTGTGATGAAAAGCAGGGTCACGCGGCCCTTTAATTTGTTGATTGTTTTGGCGAACTGTTCAGCAGTCTGCTGATCGAGATTCGAAACCGCCTCATCAAACACCAGGATCTGCGCTCGCTTGAGTAATGCCCGTGCAATGGCGATTCGCTGGCGCTGCCCACCGGACAAGCCTGTGCCGCGCTCGCCGATCAGGGTCTGGTAACCGTTGGGCAGGCGTTCAATGTCGTCATGGATTTCTGCTGCTTTGCAAGCACGGAGGACGTCATCGAAACTGGCATGGGGATGCGCCATGATGAGGTTGTCGTAGAGCGTGCCGGAGAAGAGCACGGTTTCTTGCGGTACCACGCCAAAGGTGGCTCTCAGCTCGTTGGTGGCGAGATGGCGAATGTCTTTGCCATCCATGAGGATTCGACCTTCGGTGGGCTGATAGAACCCCAGCAGTAGTTTAGCCAGCGTGCTCTTGCCGCAACCTGAGGCACCCATCAGTACCGTCAGGCGACCTGGCTTGAATGTGAGGTTGAGTTCTCGGTACAAGTAAGGGTGATGTTCAGAGTAGCGAAACGCGAGCTCCTGCAATTCAATTCGTCCGCCGCCTTGAGGCTCTCTTGAAGGTATCAAGGTGTGCGACTCCTGAGGGACATCGAGGATGTCACCCAGCCGTTTGACGGCGATGTCGGCTTGCTGGAACTCCTGCCACAAGCCCACCATCCTGAGCAAGGGTTGGCTCATGCGCCCTACAAACATTTGAAACGCGACCAACATGCCGACGGTGAACCCGTCGTTGTTCATCACGAGCAGGGCACCCACCATCAGGATTGCGAGCGTCATGATTTGCTCGAGACCGTTGCTGATTACGCTATAGGTATTGCTGACTTGTCGGGTCGAGAATCCCGCGGCAAGGTAGCTGGCCAGATTGTCGGCGTATTTTTTTTCTACATCGGCTTCCATCTGCAGGGATTTCACGGTGGCCATGCCCGCGACATACTCCGTCAGGAATGCCTGATTGTGCGCACCCAACATGAACTGCCGGTCCAGTTTGCGGCGCAAGGTAGGTACCACCAGTGCACTGACGATAGCGATTGCAGCCAACAGACCCACGGCAATCAATGACAGCTGCCAGCTGTAGGCAAACATCACTGCTAGAAATATCAACAGGAAGGGCAGATCAAGGACGAGGGTTACCGCAGCGCCCGAGATGAATTCGCGAATGGTCTCGACCCCGTGTAATCGCGCTACGAGCGTACCTGTCGGGCGCTGTTCAAAGTAAGGCAAGGGCAGGCGCAACAGGTGACGAAAGACCTGAGCGCCGAGGACTGCATCGATGCGGTTTCCCGTGTGCAGCACCAGATATTGACGTAACCAGGTCATGCTGCTGGTGAAGAGCAAGAACATGATCAGGGCGATACCGACGGCGATCAGCGTACTTTGCGTTTGATGAACGATGACCTTATCGATGATCACTTGCGTGAATAGCGGCGTCGCCAGACCCACCAACTGTATGCCCAAGCTGGCTAAGATGATGTCTCGCCAGATGCGCTTGTGCTTGAGTAGTTCTGGAATGAACCAGCGAAAGCCGAAAGCGGCTTTCTTGATCTCGAAACCGGGAATGCTTTCCTCGATCGTCTCGCTACCGCGCGCGACGAGAATGAGTTCCGGTGCTAATACGAGTTTCGCTTCAATGACGGTAATCGTTTCCGGCACCGTCGTGTCAGCGCGAAGGTAAAGCAGTTTGTTCGCATCACCCTTTAGAAGCAGCACCGGGATGCGTCGCTCTGAAGCTTGGCTTGCGCCATCGGTCTTTGTCTCGCACACCTCAGGCAGGAAGGCGATGGCGGGGTAAGGAAATTTTTCCCAGTCGGCTGGGTGATGAACATCTCCAGTCTTGAAATCTAAAGCGCGCGCTGCTTCATGCAAGCTGGCAAGATTATGCGGCGGTGGGAAATCGCGCTCGATGAGTTTTGCATCGAAGGGGGTGCGATACAGCGCACACAAACTGCCGAGAAGCCAAAGTAGTTCGTCGAAGGTGAACGTGATGTCAGAAGCGCGCATCGCCAAACTTGTCTTTATGAAAAGCTGGCATTCTCATTGGACAATCTTGCTAAGTCAACAATGTTTCTTGTTTATCGTAATTGTTATTAACAGGCGTCCGGTTGTTAGTCTTTGTATTTGATTTTCTTCTGACTTGATTGATGACGATGGCTTGATAATCGGTCAATCAATACAATTTTTTGTTGCGCCTGCGATGGTAAAAAAAAAGCGCCTCAAATTATCGAGGCGCTTTTTTCATGGGCATTCAATGACGACTAACTTTCAGACAGAAGCAATTTCAAGTCATTCAGCAGCGGCGCACCATTCTGCCCATGTCGTACAAACAGCCGCAGATGACCACGCGTATCGAACACATAACTGGCCGCAGTGTGATCGATGGTGTAGCTCTTGCCATCCGGACCTGACACACGCTGCTGGAAGATTTTGAAATCGCGTGCGACTTTTTCGGTAGCAGCCCGGTCGCCGTAAAGACCTAAAAATCCGGGATGAAATGCAGGCACGTACCCGGCCATCACCTCAGGCGTATCGCGCTCGGGATCGAGAGTGATGAACAAGACCTGTAGTTTGTCGGCATCCGGCCCCAACGATTTCATGATGCCGGCCATGTCGGACAAGGTGGTCGGGCAGATATCCGGACAGTGTGTGTAACCGAAAAAAACAAACACGAGCTTGCCGCGAAAATCTGCAATCGTGCGCGGCTTGCCGTTGTGGTCGGTGAGCGAAAAATCCTTGCCGTAGTCGAGGCCCGTGACATCCGTACTGGCAAACGCCGTTTTAGGCAGCGGCACACTTTTCTGATCGCAGGAAAACAAGGCCAGCACACAGGCCAAGGCACAGAGTCGCAGAAGCATCTGCTTGTACATGATCAGAAACGCAGATAGTGATCGATCAAGAGCGCTGCAAAGAGCAGCGACAGATAAACGATCGAGTAAGTAAATGCCTTGCGCGCAATGAGATCATTGTAGTGACGATAAATGCGCCATGCGTACCAGAGAAAAATGGCACCCAGTATCACCGCGCTCACCAGATAAATCAGTCCGCTCATGCGCACCGCGAATGGCAGCATCGTAGTGGCGAACAGGATGATGGTGTAGAGCCACACATGAAAACGCGTGAACTCCATGCCATGCGTAATGGGCAGCATGGGCAGACCGGACTTTGCATAGTCGTCACGACGATAGAGCGCAAGCGCCCAGAAGTGCGGCGGCGTCCAGACGAAGATGATCAGCACCAGAATCCAGGCCTGCATCGGCACATCATTGGCAATCGCTGCCCAGCCCAGTGCAGGTGGCATGGCGCCGGATAAACCGCCGATAACAATATTCTGTGGCGTCGCTGGCTTGAGGATGATGGTGTAAATGACCGCATAACCGACAAAGGTGGCGAAGGTCAGCCACATGGTCAGCGGATTAACGAGGTTATACAGCACCCACATACCGGCACCCCCAATCACGCCGGAGAATGCGAGCGTTTGCGGTACGGTAATCTCGCCTCGGGCCATGGGCCTGCGCGCGGTGCGCGCCATGCGCGAATCGATTTCGCGCTCCACCAGACAATTCACTGCAAAGGCCGCGCCCGCCAGTAGCCAAATGCCCACCGTGGCGGATATCAGCAAACGCCAATCGGGCAGCTCGGGGGTGGCGAGGAACATTCCGATCACGGCACAAAAAACGGCCAATTGCGTTACGCGGGGCTTGGTCAGCGCCCAGTACTGAGCAATGCGATTGGGTTGAACGGTGAGGGTGGTCATGACAGATCAATCATGCAGACGAGTGGCTGGCCCGGAATTCGGTCACCTTTTCCACAGGCTGAGAGAGACGGTAGTTTAGCATGGTGAGCAAGAGCACCAAGAGCGCCGCACCCGCGTTATGCAACACAGCGATGGTGAGTGGCCAATTGAGTAATACCGTGGCCATGCCCGTGCAAAACTGCAGCAGTATCAACCACAACAAGGCTCGTCCCACTCGCTCTGTGCCGGGAGTTTTCCAGGCGCGGTGCGCAACCCACGCGACTAGAGCAACAACGATGACGGCGAATAATCGATGCACCCAGTGAATGGCTACCAACGCATCAAATGGCAGATAGTCGCCAGCAGAGGTCATACCCAAAGCTCGCCAGAGCGTGAAGCCGTGGGTAAAATCCATGGTCGGCATCCAGTCTCCCTGACACAAAGGAAAACCACCGCAGGCGAGCGCCGCGTAGTTGGTACTGACCCAGCCACCCAAGGCAATTTGCATGAAGGCCGCAACAAAAGCCATCGCTGCTGGAAGCCGCAGTGTGCTGGCAATGTCAGCGACAGGTGAGTGCTCGCTTTGTCGCAATGCATGCCAAGTCAACAGTGCCAGCAGCGACAGGCCAAGTAAAAGATGAGTGGTTACGATGATCGGCTGCAGTTTCAACGTAACAGTCCATGCGCCGAAGGCACCTTGCAAGCACACAAAGAACAATAGCAAGGCCGGCAGTTTCGGCGCGTATCGAGATTCACGATGCGTGCGCCAGAGGCGCCATCCAATCACGAGCGAGGCAATGATCAGTACACCCACGCCCATAGCCAGATAGCGGTGAATCATTTCTATCCACGCCTTGAATACCGTCACAGGACCGGTTGGCATCAAGGTTTCAGCAGCACGAATTTCGTGATGCGCTAAAAAGGGATTGGCTTCGCCATAGCAGCCGGGCCAGTCGGGACAGCCGAGACCGGAATCGGTCAGTCGCGTGAAGGCACCAAAAACGATCAGATCAAAGGTAAAAAATACCGTCACCCACGCCAGCTTTTTATAGCGATCGGTACCACGCGACAGATAAACAATCGTCGCGGGTATCAGCGCCACCAGCAGCGCCTTAAGGGCAAGTCCGATCAGCATGGGATCATCCTATGCGTGAAGCCTTCAGCAAACGCGTGATGTCTTTCTTGATTTTGTTAGCGTCCGGATCTTTGGGGAAGCGCATCATCAGGTTACCGAGCGGATCGATCATGTACAGATGGTCTGCCGGTTGTGTGCCTTCTTGTACCGGTAACCAGGCGGCGAGTTTTTTTGCATCGACGCGCAGCAGCTGCGTGCCGTCATATTGCTTGATTAAGGCAGTATCGATTGGAGCGTCATCGGTGATGAGCCACACACGCTCGATCCTATCCATTTCTTTACCTTGTGTCAGGCGCAGCTGGCGCATGTAGTAGAGCTTGTCAGTGCAGGGTTTGGCGCAGGCCGCCTGATCGACTTGAAGCAAAATCCATTTGCCGGCGAATTGCTGAAGTGCTGCCGCTTGTCCGTCGAGTTGTTTGAGGCCGAGCTCGGGTATCGGATACGCGCGCGGATCGATCAGATCACCGTAATTTGTTCGGCTCTGGGGCTTGATGACGTAATACGTGAAATAGGAAAAAATCAGCGGCGCCGCACATACGGCGAGCACGATGAAGAGCATGCGATTACTGCGCTTGCTGCGTTTACTACTGTCCGCAGTTTTTGAATCAGGCGTTGGGCTTGCTTGCACGACGAAATCCAGTCACGATAAAAAAAAGAAAGGCAGCGGCCGACAGGGCATACCACTGAAATGCATAAGCACGGTGAGTATCGACCCCGGCTGAGGGTAGTGGCCAGTCTCGAACAAGACCATCACCAAGATCATTGGTTTGCTCGATTATAAAATTTTCCAGGGGTAGTTTGCTTGCAGCGGCCAGCGCTTCAACATTGACATTCTGCACAATCGCACCCGGCGTTAGTATCGGCGTTTCACCCAACTGCATCAGCTTGCCAACCGAGGTGCGTACCCGACCGGTAACTTTGATCTCCTCTTGCGACACCGGGATGCTTGGCAGACGCTGACGATCCTGAAGATCCCGCGGAAACCAGCCTCTCTGCACCAGCACCACGCGCTCGCTACCTGCGACGCGCAATGGCATCAAAAGGTAAAACCCGGCCTTGCCATTCAAAGGGCGGTTATCCAGATAAACCGGCCAGTCCTTGACGAAGCTGCCGTTCACCGTGATCGGCCTGAACTCTTCGGGAACTGCGTTCTCAGGCAATGCCTGAACTGGCAGCGGGTCGAGCTGGCTGCGCACAGTGATGGCCTCGGCAATCGCGATTTTTTCTTCTGCACGCCGGGTTTGCCAATTACCCAGTGCGATACCGATCCCCGCCACCATCAAGGTCGCGATTAGGGGGATCCAACGCAGACGAAAGTGCAATCGCATTACAATGACACATCCAATAAATTAAAGTCTTCGGTCTTGCCGGCGCAATGGTGATTCTCGGCGCAATTGATCATGAAAATTCTGGTTGGCATTGCCTTCATCCTCATCATCGGCAGTCTCGCTTCGGCTCTGGTGTTCCTGATGCGGGATAAGGGGCGCAGCAACCGTACCGTACAGGCGCTCGCGTTTCGGGTCGGCTTTTCCATTCTGCTGTTTGTGCTGATCCTGGTCGCACATAGGCTGGGATGGATACAACCATCGGGCATTGCCTACTGACCGGCGTCTTTGCTTTCATGCGCAGGATATCGACACAACCTACGTTTTGATGGGCCTCAAGAACAAAAAGCCGCACCGAAGTGCGGCTTTTTTCATGTTTGCGACATTTACATCCAGTAAACGACGACGTACAAGCCCAGCCAAACCACATCAACAAAGTGCCAGTACCACGCCGCACCTTCAAAAGCAAAATGATGGTCTGGGGTGAAATGACCCTTGAGCACACGATACAAAACGACGGAGAGCATGATCGCGCCCATGGTGACGTGGAAACCATGGAAACCAGTCAACAAGAAGAAAGTCGAACCGTAGATACCTGAGGTCAGTTTCAGGTTCAGCTCACTGTAAGCGTGCGCATATTCGTAAGCCTGGAAGCCCATGAAGATCGCGCCCAGCAGAATGGTGGCGAACAACCAGATCGCTGTCTTGTTGCGGTCGCCTTCGCGCAGAGCGTGGTGAGCAATGGTCAGCGTCACACCCGAGGTCAGCAGCAACGCCGTGTTGATCGTCGGGATCCAGAACGGGCCCATGGTTTCGAATTTTTCGATGACGCCTGCGGGACCCGTGTTACCCCAGTTGGCCGAAAAGTCTGGCCAGAGAAATTTATGATCGAGATCAGCCAACCAAGGCATGCTGATCGTGCGCGCATAAAACAAAGCGCCGAAAAACGCACCGAAGAACATCACCTCGGAGAAGATGAACCAGCTCATGCTCCAACGGTAAGAAGTGTCGATGCGCGCGTTGTACATGCCACCTTCGGATTCAGCGATCGCGTCGCCAAACCAGTAATACAGTATGACCAGCGCGGCAAGGATACCAGCGAGATTGACGCCCTTGCCCCAGCCAATGCCATTGACCCATGCGGATGCGCCGGCCATGGTGGCGAGCAATGCCGCACCCATCAGCACAGGCCATTTGGATGGCCCGGGCACAAAGTAGTATGGCACTTGGCCTTGTTGAGTACTCATTTGCTTCCCCTGATTACAATGTTCAAAAATAAACTACCGGCCGCGAAGATTGTTTGAGCTTATTTCGCCACGACCATTTTCACCAACATCAGCAGCGTCAGTACGAACAACACTGCTGCAATAATCCCCGCGATGATCACATGCACCGGATTGAGCTTTTGCGTGTCTTCCTCGTAGGCGCTATTTTTACGTACGCCAAAAAAAGACCACATCACCGCTTTTACCGTGGCGACAAACGACATCTGTCGCCGGCTTGCTTCTTTCAGGTCATCCATCCGATCACTACCTTTCAGCTTCCCTTGCCTGCTGCCCCAACCTCAAAGAAGGTATAGGACAGTGTGATCGTTTTTACATTTTTTGGCAAAGCCGGGTCGATGTAAAAGCTCACCGGCATTTGCCGCGCCTCATTTGGCGCCAGTGTCTGCTGCTTGAAGCAGAAGCATTCCATCTTCTTGAAATGCGCTGCTGCTTCTTGCGGGGCATAGCTGGGAATCGCCTGCGCATCCATCGCTCTGCCCTGCGTATTTACCACTTCATACACCACCTGCGCCATCTCACCTGGGTGCACCTGAATGCTTGACACGGCTGGCTTGAATCGCCAAGGTCCGGTGGTATTGGCATCCAACTCCACGGTGATCGTTCGACTGGTGTCGATTTGCGTGTTCGACGGCCCGACATCGTTCAGAGTTTCCTGCACCGCCAGCACATTGATGCCGGTAAGTTCGCAAATCTTTTTGTACAGTGGCACCAGCGAATAGCCAAAGCCAAACATCAGTACCGCCACCAGCAACAGCTTTCCCAGCATTCGCCCATTCCTGCGACTACGACGCTGGCTGCCTTCCTGCCCGCTAGCCGACATACTCAGTGGCCAAACAGCGAGTGCTTAAGAATGACACCTGCAAAAAACACCGCAGCAATCGACAGGAGTATCAGCGCGGTGCGCAAATTGCGCGGCTTGTTTTGTTCAGACATGGACACCTTGTACGTTACCGGCGGCCTGAGCCGCCGGATAAACAGATTTACTTTACGGTCGGTGGCGTTTCAAAGGTGTGGAACGGTGCAGGGCTAGGCACTGTCCATTCCAGACCTTCAGCGCCCTCCCATGGGTTCGCCGCTGCCTTCTCGCCGCCACGAATCGATGGCAGAACAACGAAGAACAGGAAGTACACCTGGGACAAACCAAAACCGAAAGCACCAATCGACGCGATCATGTTGAAGTCGGTGAATTGCGCTGCGTAGTCGGCGTAACGACGTGGCATGCCTGCGAGACCCAAGAAGTGCATCGGGAAGAAGGTCACGTTAAACGTGATCAGCGATGCCCAGAAATGGATCTTGCCGCGGGTTTCGTTGTACATGAAACCAGTCCACTTTGGCGCCCAGTAATAGAAGCCTGCAAACAGCGCAAACAAAGAACCAGCAACCAGCACGTAGTGGAAGTGCGCCACAACGTAGTAGGTGTCCTGCAACTGGATATCGACCGGCGTGATCGCGCAGATCAGGCCAGTGAAGCCGCCCATCGTGAACACGAAGATGAAGCCAATCGCCCACAACATCGGGGACTCAAAGGTCATCGAACCTTGCCACATAGTGGCGATCCAGTTGAACACTTTCACGCCGGTAGGCACAGCGATCAACATCGTCGCGTACATGAAGAACAATTGGCTGGTCACTGGCATACCAGTGGCAAACATGTGGTGCGCCCAGACGATGAACGAGAGAATCGCAATCGACGACGTTGCGTAGACCATCGAAGCGTAGCCGAACAGTGGCTTACGCGCGAAGGCTGGGATGATCTGCGAGACGATGCCGAAGGCCGGCAGAATCATGATGTACACTTCGGGGTGACCGAAGAACCAGAAGATGTGCTGATACATGACCGGGTCACCGCCACCAGCAGCGTTGAAGAACGAGGTGCCGAAATGACGGTCAGTCAGTGTCATGGTGATCGCGCCAGCCAGTACAGGCATCACAGCAATCAGCAGATAAGCGGTGATCAGCCAAGTCCAGGCAAACATCGGCATCTTCATCAGGGTCATGCCGGGCGCGCGCATGTTCAGGATCGTAGTGACGATGTTAATCGAGCCCATGATCGAGGAAGCGCCCATGATGTGCATGGCGAAAATACCCATGTCCATGCCGATACCCATCTGGGTCGACAGTGGCGCGTACAAGGTCCAGCCTGCAGCCGTCGCACCGCCCGGCACCAGGAAAGAACCGACCAACAGAATCGCTGCCGGTGGCAGCAACCAGAACGAGAAGTTGTTCATCCGCGCAAAGGCCATATCGGAAGCACCGATTTGCAGCGGGATCATCCAGTTCGCGAAACCAACGAAAGCCGGCATGATCGCGCCAAAAACCATGATCAGGCCATGCATGGTGGTCAGCTGATTGAAGAACTCCGGCTGGAACAATTGCAGGCCGGGCTTGAACAGTTCTGCGCGAATGCCAAGCGCAAGAAGGCCACCGGTCAGCAGCATGATAAAAGAGAACCAGAGGTACAAGGTACCAATGTCCTTATGGTTGGTCGCGTACAACCAGCGGCGCCAGCCGTGCGGATGATGATCGTCGTGCGCGTGGTCAGCGTGACCGTGGGCGTGATCCAGAGTAGTGCTCATGAGGTTTCTCCTGATTATTCTCGATTACTTGCGCGCAGCCAGAACTTCGGCGGGCTGAACGATGTTGTCGTCAGCTTTGTTGGACCAGTTGTTACGCGTATAGGTGATGACAGCAGCGATCTCAGTGTCAGACAACGAGCCCTTCCAGGGCGGCATCGCGTTCTTGCCATTCAGCAGAATCGCAATTTGTCCGTCTTGCGGCCCATTGACCATTTGTGAACCATCCAACGCAGGAAACGCGCCCGGCACACCCTTGCCATTGGCCTGGTGGCAGGTAACGCAATTGGCGGCGTACACTTTTTCACCACGAGCCGACAACTCTGCAACAGTCCAAGTCTTGCTCGGGTCGTCTGCATTGGCTGCCATCGCCTTCTTCTGATCAGCAACCCACTTAGCGTAGTCTTCTTCGCTGACCACATTCACAACGATAGGCATGAACGCGTGCTCTTTGCCGCACAGTTCGTAGCAGTTGCCGCGATAGGTGCCGACTTTTTCTGCTTTGAACCAGGTATCCCGCACAAATCCAGGAATCGCATCCTGTTTGACGCCCAGCGCTGGAACGCCCCACGCATGGATCACGTCATTGGCCGTAGTGACGATACGAATCTTTTTGTTGACCGGAACGACGAGCGGATGATCGACTTCGAGCAGGTAATTGTCGCCTTTCACTGCAACACCATGAATTTGATCACGCGGGGTCGATAGCGCCGACAGGAAGGCAACACCTTCGCCTTCGCCCTTTAGATAGTCATAGCCCCATTTCCACTGCATGCCGGTCGCTTTGATCGTGATATCGGCGTTCGATGTGTCTTTCATCGCAACCACAGTTTTGGTGGCTGGCAGCGCCATCAGCACCACGATCACGAAAGGCACAACTGTCCATGCGATTTCGACGGTGGTGCTCTCGTGGAAGCTGGCCGATTTGTGGCCAAGTGATTTACGGTGCTTGAGGATGGAGTAGAACATGACTCCAAACACCGCAAGGAAGATCACAAGGCAAATGCCGATCATCCAGTTGTGCAGAACGTAGATATCCGCAGCAATGGCCGTGACGGGTGTCTGGAAGTTGAGCTGATGCACAGCCGGACCACCATCCATGTTGTTGACTGCGGATGCCGAACCGAAGATAGTCAGTCCGAGAGCCGCCATGGACAGCAGGGTTAGGCGCTTCACGTAGTTCATAATGTCCTCAAAGCCTGTTAAATATTTGTTTACTTCTTTTTTCTCGCCTACAAACTGATCCGATAACCGAGAAGTTCCTGATTCAGTTCACTGGCAAATTCCCGTCGCTTGCGTTCAGTGAGGAATCGACCCACCTCAATCCTGCCCGCGCTTCCCTCAAGACCAATCAATCCGTGCCGCAGTGCTGGCAAAGCCACGCGCGTGCGACAGGGGTCGAGGCGGAATTGCCTAATCTTTTCTGCCTGCACCAACTTAACGACAAGTTCCGCTTCATTGAGCGCGATACATTCGCGATCGGTTGCGTGCCTGCCGAAGTACAAAAACGCCGCAGCCACTGCTGTCATTTCCAACACTGCGAACACCATAATCAACCAGGCACCATGCCACGTGAAATAGCCCGCAACCAGCATTGACGCGCCGAAAATTGCTAGATAGGCCTTGGCAAGCTGCCGCGGCGAAATAGAGCAATTTTTCTTCAGGACCCATTCTCGCGTCGCCATCTCACCACATCCACTCTGGAAAATCGGTGGGCAATGAGTAGCCCAAAGCTTGCGGAGTATAAGCGAAAAGAATAACTGCCGCCAACTAGTCAGGGCAGCTTCGAAGGGCATAACTCGTCAGTCGAATTTTGCACAGGCGGTTCAAATTTTGCGGCGGTCAAAATGAACAATAGGCTCTCCCGTGCCGGTGGTTCGCGGCCTGGCCCGAAAAGCATGGCCATAGATGACCTCGATGGTGAGTCTGAGTCTGCCATCCCGGTCTACCCGCTGCTCCAACGCGCGACTCAATGACTGTCCCTGCTGGCGCGACATGAGCCCACGCGAGCGATCTTGCAGAGGATTGCCACCGAATGCCCGCACATCTGCCAACAATTTTTCTACTGATGAATAAGTGATATTCAGCTTTTCCATATCCATGACGGGCGACGCAAAACCCGCATCAACCAGCATGTCGCCGTAATCATGCAGATCCACAAAAGGCAATACGCGCGCATGAGTACCGGTGACCGCCGCTACTTCACGCAATTCTTTGAACGTATCAGGCCCGAAACAGCAAAACATCAACAAGCCATCAACACGCAAAACACGCGCCCATTCAGCCAACACCCGATGCGGCTGCGGATGCCAATGCAAAGCGAGATTGGACCAAACCATATCCATCGCTGCAGCTTTTAACGGCAACTGACCAAAATCTGCGCAAACCAGCGCCGACTGTGCTGAAAGGCGTTGCGAACGCACGCGCAGTACTCGCATGAGCCTCTGCATGCCAGACCATGAACGTGCTTCACGCTGGCGGGTTTTACTAAGCATCGGCAGGGCAGCATCCAATCCCAGCAATGTCGAACGGGGGAAATGCTGACTCAGCGTGAGCAAATCATCGCCCTCGCCGCAACCCGCATCGAGTATCTGCTCGGGATTGATTTTGATGAGTGAGAGACGCTCGAACATACGTCCCGCAATCTCGCGCCGCAAAAACTGCGATTGCGCCACACGCTCGGGACGGGAAAACAGACGACGAATCTGCGCCAGCGAAATCGGCGCACTGACTCGCTGCGGCTCTTGAGGAGAAGACGACGAGGCCATCAGTAAACCAAAACGCCGGTAGGCAAGCTCATTAGATGAATGGAGTGCATCGCTTAGTGGGCAGACGTCATGCGCAATAAGCGCGACTGCCATGAAATTATTCGGCGCAGTGTACCGCAGCAGACTCACCATGGTATTGAGGCTTTTTCAGCGATCACTCACATTAGCTATGCACGGCGCCCATTTGCGTTCAATTTTCCGTCGTATCGGTCCGGCCCTTGAAACCATTCTGCCCGGTAGCTGCGCGCTGTGTCATGGCGACAGTCAGAATGCGCTCTGCATCGCGTGCCACCTGCAATTTTTTGCGAACACGCCCATGCGTTGCAAGATTTGTGGAAGGAAAATACCGCATATGCATGCAAAAGTCTGCGGCACCTGTCTGCGGACACCGCCTGCATTCGACGCCACCATCGTCGCTTGCGATTACGCGGCGCCCTCGGACTTGCTCGTCCAAGATTTGAAGTTTCGCTCCCGTCTGCCGTTAGCGAAATCGTTCGGACAAATGCTGGCAATCGCGATCACACAGCAGCCGACCAACACGCCCGAGGTAATCATCCCAGTACCGCTGTCTGAGGCACGATTAGCGCAGCGCGGCTTCAATCAGGCGGGCGAAATTGCGCGCTCGCTCTCACGCCATATCGGCATACCATTGCAATTTAATGTGTGCGTGCGCGTTCGGGATACGCAGCCGCAGGCCGGACTACCGCTCAGCGAAAGACGGGTTAATATGCGCGGCGCTTTTGCGGTGCAGCTCAATGCATCCGTGCGAGGTCAGCATGTGCTGCTGGTGGATGATGTGATGACCACCGGTCACACTCTCAACGAGCTCGCCACTTGCCTGAAGCGACACGGCGCACGACGTGTGACGAATGCAGTTTTTGCACGCACGCCCGAAAAATGAACTTATGCGGAGGTGGCCTTGTTTCATGTGGTGCTGGTCGAACCCGAAATACCGCCAAATACCGGCAATATCATTCGTCTGTGCGCCAATACTGGCGCTCATCTGCATCTGATCGAGCCGTTGGGCTTCCCGCTTGATGACGCGAAGATGCGGCGGGCTGGACTGGATTATCACGAGTACGCGGACATGCAGGTCCATCCTGACTGGACCTCCTTCCTAGCGACCCAGCAGCCCGACCCTTTGCGGTTATTCGCGATGACCACCCATGGGTCAGCCGTTTTTGCCGAACTTCGCTTTCAGCCCGGCGATGTCTTTGTCTTTGGATCGGAGACGCGCGGTTTGTCGGTCAGCCTGCGCGAATCCTTTCCTACTTCACAAAGAATCCGGCTTCCGATGCGTGCTGGTAACCGCAGCCTAAATCTGTCTAATGCTGTGGCTGTTACTGTTTATGAAGCCTGGCGTCAGAATGGCTTTGCGGGTGGTGGCTAGGTGGCTTCTTAAATTTCATAAGTCATCGGTTATGCAACGAAAGACACAGGATCCTGCGCCTATAATTCAACAATTGCTACTTTTTATACTGAGGATCCCATGCTGAATCGACTCACGATCTTACTTGCCACACTATTAACCACCGGCTTGGTTCACGCGCATGGCACGCATGCCGGCAACATTCACGTTGAACAGGCACAGGCGCGTGCCAGCGTCGGCAATCAATCGAATGGTGCGGCTTTTCTGACCATTGAAAATCAGGGCAAGGCTGATGATGTTCTGCAGTCGGTCGCCGCTCCCGTCGCAGGTAAAGTTGAAATTCACACCATGACGATGGAAGGCGACGTAATGAAAATGCGCGCCGTTGAACGTATTGATATCAAAGCCGGCGAAAAAATTGAAATGAAACCTGGTCAGGGGTATCACATCATGCTGATGGGTCTGAAAAAACCACTAAAAGCAGGCGAAAGCTTTCCCATGCAACTCAGCTTCCGTAAAGCGGGCAAAGTACAACTCACGGTAACTGTCATGGAAGTGGGAGCGGCCACCAAATCCAGCCAGGATGAGCAGATGCATCAGCATCACCATCATCAATAAATGCTTTCAATAAGCTTGATGCGCGCAGGTTCCGAGAATGTTGCGGTGGCAGTGCTTTAGTGACAGTGTTCCGGCGCCAGCGCTGTATCAGCCGCATCAGCCGTTAATGATTTTTCGCTCCAGCGCCTCCCGTGCATCGCCGAACATGCTCTGGTGCCAGTATTCGTGGCGGTCTGCGAGCCATGCAAATTTTCTGTTCGTTGCAGCCAAACATCTGAGCGGTACCAGCGATACCTGATAGCGGCTAAGCAGCGCGATGAACTCTCTTGATGCCTTCTTGGTGAGAAATCGGATTTCCATTCTGAGTATTAATCGCCCATTATTCATATGGAATTCGCGGATAGCGGTCAAATCTTTCAGTCCCTGAAAAAAACGCTGCTCATCACCGGCAGTCAGGAACGACGGCAATTCGATTTCAACATCCATTTTTTTGACTTGAGCAGTTGTGCATTTTCCGTGAACGCACAAACATCCATATTCGGGCGACGAGGCGAATTTAAAACACTCAACTCATGGGGGGCGAAAAAAATTCCGGAATGTGTGTGCAACACCACACACCTGCACTGCAGAAAATGGCTACGCAGATTATTTGATGGCCGGACGCGAAGTTAAGCGAGCGAAGGTTCAGGTCAGCAACAGACTTTCGATCATCGACACTAACGACGGGTGCAGAGTTTCAATCCCTCAGGAGCGCGCGTCGTAGTGCTGATAAACCTTGCGACTACCTTCTTCGCCGAACAAGATCACATCGAACGCATCTCTGCGCGTACCGTCGACCTCCATGCCCGGACTACCGACGGGCATGCCGGGCACCGCCAAACCAAGGCCTTTCGGACGCTCGGTCAGTAAACGATGAATTTCTTGCGCAGGTACGTGACCTTCCAGCGCGTACCCCTCAACCATGGCTGTGTGACACGATGCCATGTCGGGTGGTACGCCGAAACGCAGCCTGTACGGCCCGGTTTTAGGTACGTTATGCGCAATTACTTCGAAACCGTTTTGCTCGAGATGGCTGATCCAGTCAACACAACAGCCGCAGCTGGACGTTTTATAGACGTCAATCTTCGTTTTCTTTTCGGCACGCGCGAAGCTGGGCGCCACCAGACCGATCACTAATGCCTGCATCAGGGTTCTGCGTTTCATTGGCTGTCCTCGTTGGGTCTCAACTGCGCGCATGGGTGCGCTATCCGGGTTGGAGTAAAGTGTAGTGCAGGAACGGCATCGTCGCATTGGACTACCGATTCGCAGCCGACCTAACGCTCAGAGCGGCTTTGAACAACGCCGCGTCTTGCGACAAGCCCCCAAAAGCTACGGACCACAGAGGCAGCGCACTTATCAGGCCGAGGCCTTCGCCAGTGGCTCGAGGCGGGCAATCGCTTCCTTGCGGTAGCGATTGAGCTCCTGAACTGAGCTAAAGCTGCGCTCGAACAGCAAAGAGAGATTGTGCAAAATCCGGTCAACGACTTTCTTTTCCCACACGTCGTCAAAATGAATCTGGTGGTCCAACCACGCCTCAAGCCAATCTGGATCAGGCAGCCGACTCTGCACCGTATCATTAGGGTACAGCGCTTGATTCACATGAAGATTGGTCGGATGCAGTGGCTTGTCGGTACGACGGGCTGAAGCCATCAACACGCCAATTTTTGCGAAGGCGACACGCGCATTATCCCCAGCCTCTGACAGCGCTTTTTTCATGTAGCGCAAGTAAGCGCCACCGTGGCGCGCTTCATCTTGACTGATGATCTTGTAGATTTGCTTTATCACTGGCTCGGTGTGCCAGTCAGCCGCACAGCGGTACCAATGATTGAGTCGTATCTCGCCGCAAAAATGCAGCATCAGGGTTTCCAGCGGTGGCGCAGGATCGAATTCGAAGCGTACGTTATGCAGTTCCTCTTCGGTCGGTACCAAGTCGGGGCGGAAACGGCGCAGATATTCCATCAACACCAGTGAATGCTTTTGCTCTTCGAAAAACCAGACGGACATGAAGGCAGAAAAATCGCTGTCATTGCGGTTATCGCGCAAGAACATTTCAGTCGCGGGTAAGGCAGACCACTCGGTGATCGCATTCATGCGTATGGTCTGCGCCTGCTCGTCAGAAAGCCGCGAAGGATCGAACTCACTCCATGGAATATCGGTTTCCATGTTCCAACGGACTTGCTCAAGGGAGCGGAAAAGTTCAGGGTACAGCATTTGTTGAGCTTTCTGCATGAATTATCTATTCAGATTCTACCAACAAAGTATGACCGTTCCATTGATGACCAAGTCGATTCGTCGCTTACGTTTACGGCAGCCAAAACTCACAATTTGTTCAATCCGGCCAGCATTTGTCCGGCCCGAACCCGTATCGCCTCCCGCTCGGCTGTATCAATCTTTTGGAGATTTTTCGCCATCAGCGCCGTCCTTGGATTAACGGCTAGGGTGGCCTCGTGCGTGTCGATGAAATGCCAATACAAGGTCGTGAATGGGCAGGCGGTCTCCCCTTTTCGGTGCGTAGGGTCGTAGCGGCAGCCCGAACAATAATTGCTCTGCCGGTTAATGTAGGCACCACTGGCCACATACGGCTTACTGGTGAAACGCGGCCCGCAGGCGTGCAAGGCCATGCCCGCCGTGTTCGGCAGCTCGACCCATTCAATGGCATCCACGTAAATCGCCAGATACCAGTCGCAGACCTGTTGCGGCGACAAGCCCGCAAGCAAGGCGAAATTGCCGGTCACCATCAGGCGCTGAATATGATGCGCGTAACCGAGCTCCAGCGTTTGCTTTAGGGTGTCCCGTACGCAAGCCATCCCGGTCTGGCCGTTCCAGAACCACTCGGGCAGATCGCGCTGGTGCCCGTAGTGGTTTGCCGTGGCCATCGCGGGCATGTCGGTCCAGTACACGCCACGGATGAACTCGCGCCAGCCGAGTATCTGGCGTATAAAACCCTCGGCGCTTTCGATGGAGACATGACCCTTTCGCCAGGCCTGCTCTGCGGCCGCGACGACTTCACGCGGATCAAGCAAATGCAAATTAAGCGCTGCCGACAGCAGGGAATGCCAACCCAGCGGTGTGTCGGTCCACATCGCATCCTGATAATCACCGAACTTGCTCAGGCGCTGATCAATGAAACGCGCGAGCGCCTCGAGCCCCTGCTCTCTGGTCACCGGCCAAGCAAAGTGGGCAAGCGAACCGGGGTGCTCGGGGAAAAGTTTTTCCACCAAGGCGATTACTTGTAACGTCACTGCATCGGGTGCAAAAGCGGCGGGCGGCGGGATCACGCCGGGACCGGTGCGCTTGGGATAGGCACTGCGGTTCTCGGCATCGAAATTCCACTGACCGCCGGCCGGTTCGGCGCCGTCCATCATGACGCCGTATTTTTTTCTCATCACACGATAGAAAAACTCCATGCGCAGCTCTTTCTTGCCCCGCGCCCAGTCGGCAAATTCCGCACGACTGCAAAGAAAGTGCGTGTCATCCAGCAGATGCATGACCACGCCCTCATCACGAGCGACATTTTGTATCTGTTGCAACATTCGCCACTCACCGGGCTCGACCAGCCGCAAGGCCTGAGGTTGATGCTGGCGCAAGGCCTGCCGCAAGCGTTCATCGAATCCGGCACCAGCCGGATCATCGATTTGCACATAATGGAACGGCCAGCCGCGCGCGGCCAGGCCGTTGGCGAAATGCCGCATCGCTGACAAGAACAAGGCAATACGGGCCTTGTGCGACCAAACCGCCTTTGCCTCGCCGGGGGCCTCGATCATCAGCACGGCATCCTGTGCGGGATCGAAGTCCTCGAGCGCCGGACTGGCAAAACTCAATTGGTCGCCCAGGACCAGGATCAGGTGGCGCATAAGTGGGACCAAAAAGTTGTCATAAGAAAACTATTGCCTATTTAATTATCAAGTAAATCTGTTTTTTGCTTTTTCTTTGAATGCGCTAAAATGACCCGGCAGTTTAAATTAAAACTTTATGGTATTCCCACAATGAGCCAGCTTAAGACACGCGTACTACCCAGACCGTGGTGGGTCGTGGCCAGTTTCCTGAGCCTGATGACACTACTGGTCTTCATGCCGCGCGCCAGCTTGGCGAGTGAATGCCCCGCCTTGCTGAACTTCAAGCACAGCCGTCTTCAGGACGACGCGCCACAAAATCTTTGCCAGTACGCTGGCAAGGTTACGCTAGTCGTCAACACGGCAAGCTATTGCGGTTTCACCTCGCAATACGAAGGACTCGAAAAACTGTACGCGAATTACAAAGACAAAGGGCTGGTGATTCTTGGCTTCCCTTCCAATGATTTCAGCCAAGAGCCCGGTGACAGTAAAGAAATCGCTGACTTTTGCTACAACACCTATGGCGTGAAGTTTCCGATGTTTTCGAAAACTGCTGTCAAGGGTAAAGAAGCCCATCCGCTGTTTGCGGCGCTGGCCAAGACCAGTGGTAAATCGCCGAGCTGGAATTTCAACAAATACCTGATCGATCGCGAAGGCAAGCTGGTCAGCCATTACGGCAGCACCACGGGGCCGAGTGACAAAGCTATGCTGGCCGCTATCGAAAAGGCACTCACCACGAAGTAAGAACCTATCGCGTTAAGCTGCTTGCAGTGTTGTCGCCCTGCCGGCGACTTAACGAGACAGATTCTTAGTGATGCGCATGCGCATCATCCGAAACGGTTTTTGCTGTGATGCCTCCCAGCGCATGCTGGTGGCATGTCGGGGCGATCTTCCCCCAACCCGTATTCTCCCCGATGGGCGTCACAGCTTTTTTATTCATGCGGGATATCAAAACGATGAAGATCGCAGTGGTTGGCTCCGGAATCTCCGGACTTTCAGCAGCGTGGCAGCTGGCCCGCTCGGGACACGAAGTATCGCTGTATGAAGCCGGCGATTACTTTGGCGGTCACACAAACACCGTGGACATCACCGTCGACGGCAAAACCTTTGGTGTGGACACGGGCTTTCTTGTTTTTAATCACCGCACCTATCCGAATCTAGTCCGGCTGTTTGACGACATCAAAGTCAATACGTCAGCCAGCGACATGTCCTTCTCCTGCAAATTGCCACTCTCGGATCAGCCCGGTGCGCGCATGCTTGAATGGGCCGGCGCCAATCTGAATACCGTGTTCGCGCAAAGGCGCAATCTGTTTAATCCGCGCTTCCTGCGAATGATCCGAGACATTCTGCGCTTCAATCGCGAAACGACACAGATGGCACAAAGTGACCGCGCGATGGATGACATGCCGCTCGGTGATTTTCTTGCTCGACGCCAGTACAGCGCGGAGTTCCGCGACTGGTATCTGCTACCCATGGCGGGATGCATCTGGTCTTGTCCTACCGAGCAGATGCTCGCTTTTCCACTCGCAACTTTCGTGCGCTTCTGCCAGAACCATGGATTGATTCAGGTGAGCAATCGGCCGCAATGGCACACCGTCACTGGTGGCGCTCGACATTACGTGGTTCAACTGCTCAAAGAGATCACGAACAAATACCTCAAGACACCGGTCAAATCCCTATCGCGTGTCGATCACGGCGCACAGACGCAAGTGAAAGTGGATTCCGCTATGGGCAGTCTCATGTACGATCAGGTCGTGCTGGCCTGCCACAGCGATCAAAGTCTCGCGCTACTCAGCGATGCCAGCGCGGAAGAGAAAAAAATTCTTTCGGCGGTGGGCTATCAGCCCAACCACGCGGTACTTCACACTGACGCCAGCTGCCTGCCAGCACGCAAACAAGCCTGGTCCGCGTGGAACTACGAAAGTGCCGGCACACAAGAACCGCGCGTGTGCGTGCACTACCTTCTGAATATGCTCCAACCGCTGCCATGCAAGACCCCGGTGATCGTGTCACTCAACCCGCTGTCCGAACCGGATCCTGCGAGTGTGATGGGCCGTTTTGATTATGCGCACCCCGTATTTGACAGCGCCGCTATTGCTGCGCAACAGGCACTGCCCGGCATTCAGGGCGAGCGCAACACTTGGTTCGCGGGCGCGTGGACTGGCTACGGCTTCCATGAAGACGGTCTCAAATCCGGCCTCTCGGTCGCCAGTGCCATCGAACAACAGGCGCAACAGCAGTCGCGCCGCGCCGCGTGACGGAGGCCGCCATGCACGATCTACCCAAGCAGGCGTTGTTAAGTATGGGTCGGGTAAGACACACCCGACTGCGTCCCGCGCAAAACACCTTCAGCTACGGTGTATTCACACTCATGCTGCCACTGCGTACCCTGGGTGATGCAGCGCTACCCAGTCGCTTGTGCTCACGCAATCGATTCAATGTGATGTCCTTTTACGATCGCGATCATGGCGATGGCGAAACACCTCTTTTACAGTGGATAGACCAATTACTCAAAAGCGAGCAGGTCGATGATGCCGATGGCGAGATCTGGCTGCAAACCTTTCCTCGAGTACTGGGCTATGTCTTCAATCCAGTCTCATTCTGGTACTGCCACCGAAGTAACGGCGAATTGCGTGCGATTATCTGCGAGGTCAACAACACCTTTGGCGAGCGTCATTGCTATTTGCTGGACACCGGCGACGCGATGCCCTGGGGCGTGTCGCTAACTGCGAAAAAAGTATTTCATGTATCACCCTTCTGCGCCGTCGAAGGCAGTTATCGTTTTCGCTTTATGCGCACCACACAAACCATTGATGGTAAAGATATTGAGCGTATCGTGGCGCGGATTGACTATGACGATAACGAAGGTCCGTTGTTACTCACCAGCGTCTCTGGCGTGCTGTCACAACTCTCCAATGCCAGCGCTACCGAAGCCTGTCTGCGTCATCCGCTGATGACCTTCGGCGTGATTGCCCGCATTCATTGGCAGGCACTGCGACTCTTCATCAAGCGCGTCCCATTCTTCAGCAAACCTTTGCCACCTACTTCTTCATTGAGCCGATGAATAAACCACTATCCCCCTCATGCGCCCTCAATGATGAAATTGCTGGCAGCTATCTTCAATCTGCCACGCTACCGACCCAAGCGCGCATCGTTCTCCAAATGCTGCGTCGACTCGAGCATGGATCACTGCGGCTGAAATGTCCGGACGGCAATGTGCTGCATTTCGGTGATGACAGTAAGCCTGTCACTCTGACACTCGAGAGCTGGGAGCCATGCATCGCCGTGATGAAATCGGGTGACATCGGATTTGCCGAGAGTTTCATCAGCCAGCAATGGCATACCGACGACCTCACGCGCCTGCTCATGCTGTTTATCAAGAACCGGAATGCGCTTGAGACGGCTATTTATGGCACATGGTGGGGCAGTCTGGTCTACCGTATCCGCCACCTCTTCAACCGCAATTCGCGTTCCGGCAGTCGTCGCAATATTCACGCGCACTACGATATCGGCAATCGCTTTTACCGACTGTGGCTGGATCCGTCGATGACCTATTCGAGCGCGCTGTTTGCCAATCCGGAGGCGACGCTGCAGGAAGCACAAACGGCCAAGTACGAACGTATCTATGACGAACTGCAAGTGAGTACCGGCAACCAAATTCTGGAAATTGGTTGTGGCTGGGGCGGCTTTGCCGAACTTGCTGCGAACCGCGGTGTACACCTCACGGGTCTAACGCTATCGACTGAACAACTGGAGTTTGCACAGAAACGCTTGCAGACTGCCGGGATGGCTGAACAGACCGAACTGAGGCTACAGGATTATCGTGATGCTGAAGGTGAATTTGATGCGATTGCATCGATCGAGATGTTCGAGGCGGTCGGAGAATCCTATTGGGATAGTTACTTCGAATGTGTTGCACAGCGACTGAAAACTGGTGGCCGAGCTTGCATACAAACCATTACGATCGATGATGCGCTATTCGAGCGCTATCGCAAAGGTACTGACTTCATTCAACAATATATTTTCCCCGGCGGCATGCTGCCATCACCTTCGGTTTTCCGTGCTCATGCCGAGCGCCATGGCCTGAAAGTCGTTAATGAACATGCCTTCGGTCTTGATTATGCGCGCACACTCGAGCTCTGGCATGCGGCGTTCATGGATACACTGGCCGAAGTAGAAGCACAGGGATTTGATCGTGCATTCATTCAAACCTGGCGCTTTTACTTGTCCTACTGTGAAGCAGGATTCCGTGCCGGCAGTATCGATCTGTATCAGTTCACACTGCAGAAACAGTGATGACAGCTATGTACCAACGAATTTTTCTTCTGGCACTGGTCGTATTCCTGCTGCCTCCGGCGGCACTCGCGCAATCATCTCCCGCCTATGTGCGGCAAGCACTGCCCGAATCCACGCTGGTGGGACAAGGTTTATATCGCTGGTTTGGTCTGAGCATCTACAAAGCGCGACTGTGGGGTGACAAAACAAAAGTCACCGCGGCGGGGTGGTCTGGTAGCCCTTTTGCTCTTGAACTTGAATACACGCGGACACTGTATGGCGAAAAAATTGCCATCGCCAGCATTGATGAAATCAAAAAACTCGGGATTGGCACGAATGCGCAGCATGATCAATGGCTGGCAGATATGAAAAAAATCTTCCCGAATGTGGAAGAAGGCCAACAGCTTACGGGATTCTTTTCACCCGGTCAGCCGTCGCGCTTTTTTTTAAATGGCGGATCCATTGGTGAAATTGCCGATCCAGAATTCGGCCCTGCATTTTTTGGTATCTGGTTACACCCAAAAACGTCTGCGCCGAAACTGCGTCAGCTTTTACTGGGCACGAAATGACTGGATGCTACGTTGATTAGGCAGAGAAATTCCGAATGACATTCTCCTTCAGGGATTTGCTTGCCTACGGCTTGTTCGGGTTGCCACTCTCGCTGCTGGCACTGCCTGTGTATGTGATGGTGCCGCAGCTGTATGCGGGCACGCTGGGGTTATCGCTGACCGCCGTCGGCAGCCTGTTGCTGGCAGCGCGATTGTTTGACGCTTTCATTGATCCTGCGCTGGGTGGCTGGATGGACAGAGCGGCGCTGACGCGGGGTCATGCCGGCTTTGTGTTGATGTCACTGGTGCCGCTGAGCGCCGGTTATCTGGCGCTGTTTCATCCGCCGATGATGTCGACGGATCAATTGTATCTGTGGTTCGGTTTGAGCTTGCTGGTGGTTTACGTCGGCTTCAGCATGGCAACGATTGCACATAACAGCTGGGGTGCGAGCCTCACGCAGCAGCGCGGCGAACGCGCACGATTGACAGCAACGCGTGAAGCCTGCGCACTGGCGGGTGTAGTGGTGGCGGGAGCACTACCGATGGTTAGCGGCATGGCTGGGTTAACGGTCGTTTTTATCTTGCTGCTGGCGGTCACGGCTTTTGTGCTGCTGCGCTTTGCGCCGCGCGCGTTGGTGCGCACGGCAGAGGATGCGCCAGCACACTCGGTCATGCTGCCTCTGCGTGACCGACAGTTTCGCTGGCTCCTTGCCGTGTTCGCCGTCAATGGGATTGCGGCTGCGATACCCGCCACGCTGTTCATGTTTTTTGCATCAGATGGACTGCAGCTACCGGAATATGCCGGCTTGTTTCTGGTGCTGTATTTCTTTGCCGCCGCACTGGCTTTGCCCGGCTGGGCGAAGCTGGCTTCACGTGTCGGTGAAGCCAGTGCCTGGCTGATAGGCATGGTGCTTGCCGTGAGTGCTTTCGTGTGGACTGCACAGCTTGAAAGTGGCGCGCTGGTGTCATTTGCCGTGATTTGTGTGCTTTCTGGCGCAGCACTGGGTGCAGATCTGGCCTTACCGCCAGCCTTGCTGGCCGGTGTGATAGGCGCGGCAGGACATAGCGGCCAACGCGAAGGCGCGTATTTCGGGCTTTGGAGCTGGATGACCAAGCTCAACTTGGCGCTGGCTGCAGGTATCTCACTGCCCTTGTTGGATTGGCTTGGTTATGCGCCCGGTCATGCAAGTGAGGAAGGATTACGCGCATTGGTGATCGGGTATGCGTTACTACCGTGTGGACTGAAAGTGTGTGCGGGATTGCTGTTGTGGCGCTCACCGCTGAAGCAAGTATGAAGCTGAGATGTGAAATAAAACGCGGGACAACACCAGAATGAAAACTATGGAGATGGATTGTGAATGCATGGATACGATCAATCAGCCTTGCGCTGGTAATCTCAGTGGCTGGCTGCGGAGCAACAATGACGCCCGCTGATTACGCTGGCGAGCAGCCGGCGCTCGACCTGAAAACCTATTTCAACGGCACCGTGGATGCCTGGGGTATGTTTCAGGATCGCTCTGGCAAAGTCATCAAGCGCTTCACTGTGGTGATGCATTGCACTTGGGATGGCGACACGGGCACACTGGATGAAGATTTCACCTACTCAGATGGCACCACGCAAAAACGCGTATGGACGCTCAAGAAAGTGGGCGAGAACCGCTACATCGGCACCGCAGGTGATGTGATCGGTGAGGCCGATGGCACGGTCGGTGGCAACACACTGAACTGGAAGTATGTGCTGGCGCTCCCAGTGGATGGCAAGGTTTATCACGTTAATTTCGATGACTGGATGTACCAGATGGACGAGAACGTGATGCTCAACCGCGCGGTCATGAGCAAGTTCGGCATACGGCTGGGTGAAGTCACTCTGTCATTTCGAAAAAGGCCTCAGTGATGATCCAAGCTCCGCACGCAAAGCGGGTGCTAGACGCGCCGACGATGCTGTATGAAACGGCAGACCGCGGCATGAATCGGCGCATCCGGGACTGGCGCGGCGCGCGAGTGTGGATCATTGGTGCATCGACAGGCATCGGTGCGGAGACGGCCAAGCTGCTGCTCGAGAAAGGCGCGCACGTCGCGATCTCGGCGCGCAAAGCGGACACGCTGCAACAAATAGCAGACAAACATCCACAAGCGCTGGTACTGCCACTGGATGTGACAGAGCATGCGCAGGTCATGGCCGCGCGCGATCAGCTGCTCGCCCAATGGGGTGGACTGGATCTGATGCTGATTGTGGCCGGCGCCTACAATGAAATGCGTGTCGATACTTTTGATATGGGGGTCGTGAATCAACTCCTGGACGTCAATCTTCGCGGCGTGTTTCACTGCATTGATGCAATGCTGCCGATTTTGCTCGACCAGAAAAGCGGTGGTGGCGGGATCGGCATCGTGTCATCGGTCGCTGGCTACTCGGGTTTACCCAAGGCGCTGGTATATGGCCCGACCAAGGCGGCGCTGATCAATCTATGCGAATCACTGTACTTTGATCTGCATCCGCGCGGGCATGCGGTGTATATGATTAATCCGGGTTTCGTTGCCACACCGGCGACTGCAAACAATGACTTTGTCATGCCGGGGCTGATCAGTGCTGGACAGGCAGCACAAGAAATTGTCCGAGGGATGGAAAAAGGCGTCTTCCATATTCACTTCCCCAAAGGCTTTACGAACTGGCTGAGAGCGGCGAGGCTACTACCCTATCGCTGGTATTTTTCACTGATCCACAAAGTGACTGGTCTATGAATCACGAAGACGCCCTGAAAAAACTTATCCTGTTTTTTGAAACGATTGAGGCGGGCAAGATCGACCAGTTAGCCGAGGTTTATACCGAGGATGTGTTTTTCAAAGATCCCTTCAATGAAGTGCATGGGCTCCCTGAAGTTGTGCGTATTTTTTCGCACATGTTCGAACAGGTCGATAGTCCGCGTTTTGTCGTGACAAGTCACGTACTGCAAGGCGATCAGGCATTTCTGACTTGGGATTTTCTGTTTCGCATGAAACGCTTTTCTGCGGCAGAGCAATGCATACGAGGCGCCACGCATCTTCGCTTCGGCTCCGACGGCAAGGCAAACTTCCATCGCGATTACTGGGACGCCGCAGAAGAGCTCTATGAAAAACTGCCGTTGCTGGGTTCCCTAATGCGCGGCTTGAAACGACTGGCGCGCAGATAAGCACTTCGATCAAATCAGGCCAGCTAACGCGGGGCACCTGTTTTCGTGATCGCTGCACTGGTCTTGACTGAGAGACTGAATCATTTACGTCTTGGAGTTTTTCGCTTCGCGCGCGGTGGTGGTTTTTTTTGTCGTCCCTGCCGCCTTCTTTTTTGCCGCAGTTTTCTTGCTAGCCGTTTTCTTGCTGACAGTTTTCTTCGCCGGCGTCACGACCTGATTGACTGCCTGAGCAAACTGATCCTGTACCGTATTCCACCACAAAGCCGAGTTGGCGAACTGCGCTGCGATTGCCGCCGTGTCTGGCATTCCTGACGCGGATTTGTCCGTCTTGTCAGCAGATTTTTCAAATGGCGACTCGAACTCCGACTTGCTCTCCGCCGTGGGTCGGCTGGTACCTGCATGCGAAAAACTCTGGCCCATCGCATGAATCGCAGACAGGGTTGCGCTCTGGACTTCCAGCGTCTGTATTGTGGTGCGCAACATGTTCATGTTCATTTGCAACCAGGACTCGACGGCCTTGAGATCGGTAATTTGTTTGTTGATGTCATCGGGTGACATTGACGGCATTGACATGCCGGGTATTTTCATCGCACCCCACATATTGCGCACGAATTCGAGGGTATCGTTCATCGCGCCGGCTCCCGGCAAACCATCCATGTTGTTGCTGGACATTACGCATCTCCCAAAGCGGTACCATCAGAACGGCTGATGCCATCCTTTTCAGCAAAAGAGTAACAGATCGGATGATGTTGACCCGACCCGAATGATTCTGTGCGGCGCTAAATCAAACAAGCACACTCAATTTGACACCGGTAAACTAGCGATATGTCCGTGCGTGACCCATTCCCTTATTCGCTGCTGCCATCCGGTCGAAAAGCCGGATTTGTGCTGCTGGTTCTTCTCTTCTCTCTGCTGGCGCATCTGTTCATTATTCAATGGGCAAAAGACAGTCTTGCACTGGTATCGCTGCTTGAGGATGATGAAGAGGATTTAATTCAGGTCACGCTGCAGACGATAACAAGATCTCAACCCCCAGAACCAACGCCGCGCCAGCCACCACCCCCGTTGTCCAGCCCTGAAAAATCACCACCGCTCTTGCCCGAGGCCCCGGCGACAAGCCCACCGCCGATCGAGCGCGAGGCTATAGCCCCTGCAGCCCCCGTCGTCACCGGGCCACTGGTCGCCACGCCGGATCCCATGGCCACACCCGTCGAGACTGTAATTGAAGCGCCAGCGACGAGCGCCACTGCGACACCGGAACCGATACCATCACCGCCGCACACAAATTCCACACGAACGGATGGGCAAACTACAGCAGCCCCCACAGCAGCGCCCCCACCAGCAGCCACTAGCGAGATGCCGCCCTTGTTTTCGCGGGTCAGCCTGCCGCCCTCCGCTGATCTCAGCTATGACGCGCTTGCGATCAAAGGCAGCAGCAAGGTTGAGGGGCGGGGTCTAGTTAAGTGGGTGCAGGACGGTCGACAGTACTCGATCACCGGCGAAGCATCGGTATTGTTTTTATCTGTACTCAGCTACCGGAGCGAAGGTCGCCTCGGCGAGGTGGGTATCCTGCCAGAGCTTTATACAGAAAAGCGATTGGGAAAGTCTTCGACCAATACGCATTTTCATCGCGAGCGCCAGACGATCAGTTTCTCGGCCTCGACCAACAACTACCCCGTCAAGGGCGGTGAACAGGATCGCGGCAGCGTGTTCTGGCAGCTAGCCGGTCTGGCGCGCGGCAATCCTGAAAAAATCCAAGCGGGCTTGTCATTCGAACTGGTCATTGCCGGTAGCCGCACCGCCGATCCGTGGCGCGTGACGGTACATGGAACTGAATCGATCACACTAGGTCAAGGCCGAACCGATGCCTGGCATATGAGCTTGGTGAGGCCTGACGGCGGTACCGACTACCAGCTCGAGGTCTGGGTCGCACCCGAACAGGACTGGTACCCAGTCAAAATTATGTATGCGGATCGCAAGGGAACATCGCTTGGGTTAACCTTGTCGAAAATTGAAAAAAAATGAACATCAAAATACCTACGCTCTCAGTTAAAGAAAAAACACGATGCGCATTCTGAAAAAACTTCCGATGCTGGCGGCTGGCGCACTGTTGAGCTTGAGCCTAAGCCTGACACATGCACAAGAAAAGATGACGGGTAATCCACCGCCATCAAGTCAGCTGCAATACCGACTGATCGCTGACATCAAAGGACTCTCAGTCGAGGGCAACGGACAAATCGATTGGCAAGTCGATGCAAAACAATATCGGCTGAGTTTTGATATGTCCACTCAGCTGACAGGCCAGTTGATGTTGGAAAAAAGCGAGGGCACCATCGATCGTAGCGGACTGGTACCGGCGAATTTTTTACTAAAACGCATTCGCAAGGAGCCTGTGACTGTTGTCTTTGATCGTCGTGCTGGCCAGATCAACTTCGCGGGTGATACTCCCGCTCACAAAATTCAGGGCGGCGAACAGGATAGGCTCAGCGTCATCTGGCAGTTGTTATCGGTGGCGCGTGCACGCCCTGGCAGTTTCATTCCTGGCTCAAGCTGGAAATTTTTTGTCGCCGGCCATCGTAGCGGCGAATCCTGGACCTTTCAGGTAAAAGACAAGCAGCGACTGCGTACTGATCTCGGCGAAGTCGATACATTACATGTGACCTATGTACCAAACGATAGCAATAATGGGCGACAAATCGATATCTGGCTCGCGCCATCCCAAGAATGGTTCCCGGTGCGTCTGCGCTTTACCGAGCCCAACGGCGATTCAATTGAGCAAACGATAGAAAAAATTATAAAAAAATGAGTTCTTCAGCACTGGTGCTTTTTTCAGGTGGTCAGGATTCGACGACCTGCCTGGCTTGGGCACTGTCACGCTATGCGCGCGTCGAGACACTGGGGTTTGACTATGGTCAGCGGCATGCGGTTGAGCTCAGCCTGCGGCCCTCACTTTTATCATCTATACGCACATTGAATGCTGAATGGCATGACAGGCTGGGTGAGGATCATCTGCTCGATCTGTCATTGCTAGGGAAGATTTCAGACACCGCACTCACACGTGATACGGCGATTACGATGCAAGCGAATGGTTTACCGAATACCTTCGTGCCAGGTCGCAATCTGCTTTTCATTACCGTCGCAGCAGCACTCGCTTACCGCCGCGGCATTGATGTCATCGTCGGCGGTATGTGCGAGACAGATTACTCTGGCTATCCAGACTGTCGCGATCACAGTCTGCGCGCACTCGAATCAGCGCTGCAGCTCGGCATGGCAACCACGCTGTCACTACAAACACCGCTGATGTGGCTAAACAAGGCCGCGACCTGGCAGCTGGCTCACGATTTGGGTGGCGAGCCACTGGTGACTTTGATACGTACTGATACGCACACGTGCTATCTGGGGGAACGGGGCTTATTGCATGACTGGGGTCACGGCTGTGGCACTTGTCCGGCGTGTGAATTGCGGGCGAATGGCTATCGTGAATACGCCGCTGGTACATCAGCGAAAGACACTGGATCCCGGCTTTCGCCGGGATGACGGTAGTTATTGATGCGAACTAAAAACACCCAACGTCATCGCGACGTTGGGTGTAGCAGGGGATCACGCAGCGTGCCGCCCCGATTCCGGCGGAGACTTCGCTGTCGGATTCAAGGCATCAAGCAGCTTGGCCTCTTTCTGCTTAGCGTTTTTCAAATGCCGTTCTTTCACATGACCATAGCCCCGGATATCTTCCGGAACGCTGGCCAGCTCCACCATCTGCGATAAATTCTCGCTACTCAACGTCGGCAACAGCGTTGCAATGGCATTGCGATATTCAACAATCAAGGCGCGTTCGCTCTTGCGCTCTTCGGTGTGACCAAACGGATCCAGCAAACTGCCGCGCAGGAAACGCAGTTTCGCCAGCAGCGGAAACACCATACCGACCCAGCTACCGAACTGGCGCTTGATCAGATGACCATTCGTATCGCGTTGTGACAGCAGCGGGGGCGCAAGATGGTATTTGATCGAATAATTTCCTTCGAACATACCTGCAATTTTTTGTTTAAATGCAGGATCACTGTGCAAACGCGCGACTTCGTACTCATCTTTGTAAGCCATGAGCTTGAAGAAATAACGCGCGACAGCCTCGGTCAGACGCAAGCTTTGTCCGGCGGATACCAACTTGCTTTCAGCAGCGCGAACTTGTTCGACGAACTGCCGATAACTATCAGCATAAGTCGCATTTTGATAATCCGTCAGGAAGGCTATGCGACGCTTGATGGTTTCATCCAAGGTTGGCGCGCGTTTGAATTCGATCACTTGCGCCGGTGCGAGCGCCTTCATTTCCTTCTCAACGGCTTCCAGATTGTCTGCAGCCAGACGACCCCAGGCAAACGACTGCTGATTGAAATCGACGGAAACGCCATTGAGCTCAATCGCCTTCAGCAGCGCCTCCTCCGACAGCGGTACCCAACCACGCTGGAATGCATAACCCAGCATGAACATATTGGTCGCAATCGCATCGCCCATCAGCGTGGTGGCGATCTTGCCAGCCTCGATGGCAGCGACGGCTTCATCACCACAGGCCTTGCGGATATTGTCCGCAGCGCTGGCATCTGGATAGACCCAGTCCGGATTTTTGACAAACGCAGCCGTTGGCGCAAGTGTGGAATTAATGACCGCATGCGTGCGGCCACTGCCCATACGCGCGATTGCATCCTTGCTCGCGGCAACAATCACATCGCAACCAATCACAAGATCCGCTGCACCGGTACCGACGCGGGTGGAATGTATCTGGTCATCTTTTTCTGCCAGACGCACATGCGACATCACCGGTCCGCCTTTTTGCGCGAGGCCGCTCATGTCGAGCACGCTGCAAGCCTTGCCGCCGACGTGCGCTGCCATCGCCAGAATCTGGCCCACGGTCACTACGCCCGTGCCGCCAATACCGGTGACCAGCACGCCGAAGGGCTCGCTGAGCGAAGGCAATTGCGGCGCGCTCAGTTTTGCGGCGCGTGACATGGCAGAAATTGCACTGCCGCTCGCATCTTTCATCGCCGCTTTTTTCGGCTTCTTCAGTTGCCCGCCTTCGACCGTGACAAAGCTCGGGCAAAAACCAGTCACGCAAGAGAAGTCCTTGTTGCAGCTGGATTGATTGATCTGACGCTTGCGGCCGAATTCTGTTTCGAGTGGCTCGACTGACAGACAATTCGATTTGACGCTGCAATCACCACAACCTTCGCATACCGCCTCATTGATCACAGCACGCTTGGCCGGATCAGGAAAGGCATTGCGCTTCCTGCGGCGACGCTTCTCGGACGCACAGGTTTGGTCGTAGATGATGGCAGAAACACCTTTGACTTCACGCATTTCACGCTGCACGGCGTCGAGCTCGCTGCGATGACGAATCGTCACGCCCGGTGCCCAGTTGGTGGTGGCCGGATATTTGTCCGGCTCATCGGTGACAACGACAATCGGCGTCACACCTTCAGCAGCGACCTGACGCGAAATCGTCGCAGGATCAAGCGGACCATCATGGGTCTGGCCGCCGGTCATGGCTACCGCGTCGTTGAACAAAATCTTGTAGGTCATGTTGACCTTGGCTGCAGCAGAGGCACGAATCGCGAGCAGACCCGAGTGATAGTAAGTGCCGTCACCAATATTGGCGAACACATGCTGCTCGGTGGTGAAGGGCGCATGACCAATCCAGGTCGTACCTTCGGCACCCATGTGCGTGAAGGTCGAGGTGGAGCGATCCATCCACAAAGCCATGTAATGGCAACCGATGCCGGCGAGTGCACGACTGCCTTCGGGTACACGCGTTGAGGTGTTGTGCGGACAGCCTGAGCAAAAATACG
>CANKWG010000002.1 GCA_947487325.1 Oxalobacteraceae bacterium
AGGATTATAAGGTAGAATGTCAGGTTAATGGACGCAAGCGCTGTGCTTGGTGCAGCGCACAATTTTGACCCATTTCCGCAATTTTTCCGCTCGGACGTGCCCCGTTCAGGCGCTTAAGGACAGGATTTCATGTTTGCATTCCTTCGTAGTTATTTTTCGAACGATCTGGCGATTGACCTCGGTACCGCCAATACACTGATTTACGTTCGCGGTTTGGGTATCGTGCTCGACGAGCCGTCCGTCGTCGCGATCCGCCAGCAGGGCGGGCCAAACGCCAAGAAAAACATTCAAGCCGTAGGTAAGGAAGCAAAGCAGATGCTGGGCAAAGTGCCCGGCAATATCGAAGCTATTCGTCCGATGAAAGACGGCGTGATTGCTGACTTCACCGTCACTGAGCAAATGCTCAAGCAATTCATTCGCATGGTGCATGACACCAAGCTCTTCAAACCGTCGCCGCGCATCATCATTTGCGTACCTTGCGGTTCGACCCAAGTCGAGCGTCGCGCGATCCGTGAGTCTGCGTTGGGCGCTGGTGCATCACAGGTGTTTTTGATTGAAGAGCCGATGGCGGCTGCCATTGGTGCAGGCCTGCCGGTCTCTGAAGCAACCGGCTCGATGGTGGTCGATATCGGCGGTGGTACCACCGAAGTCGGCATTATTTCGCTGGGTGGTATGGTCTACAAAGGCTCGGTACGCGTCGGCGGTGACAAATTCGACGAAGCCATCGTCAACTACATTCGCCGCAACTATGGAATGCTGATCGGCGAACAGACGGCAGAGACGATCAAGAAGCAGATTGGTTCAGCTTTCCCGGGTACCGAAGTACGCGAAATGGAAGTCAAAGGCCGTAATCTTTCCGAAGGTATTCCACGTTCCTTCACTATCTCAAGCAACGAAGTGCTCGAAGCACTGACCGATCCGCTCAATAACATCGTCTCGGCGGTAAAAAATGCACTTGAGCAGACACCGCCTGAGTTGGGTGCTGACATCGCTGAGAAGGGCATGATGCTCACGGGTGGCGGCGCGCTGCTACGTGATCTCGATCGTCTGCTCATGGAAGAAACTGGTCTGCCTGTGCTCGTGGCCGATGATCCGCTAACCTGCGTGGTACGCGGCTCAGGAATGGCGCTGGAGCGCATGGACAAGCTGGGTTCTCTGTTCTCCTACGAATAACTCAATGCGCATGTGTGACCGCTGCCCGCCAACATTTTGCGGACAGTCGTCACCGCGATGCGCGGTTTTGTATTTGCGAGAGGCGGTTATAACGCGCTACTTGCAGGTTTTCCATTTCGACGGCACTAGAGTCTCACCTTGATGGAATACAGTCCGCCGCCACTCTTCAAGCAAGGTGCTTCGGCACGTGCAAAGATGCTTTTCTTTGCGTTGATTGCAGTCGCTTTGCTGATGGCTGATTCACGATTGCGCACACTCGGTGTGATGCGTCAGGCGATCGGCGCAGCCTTGTATCCGTTGCAAATCGTCGCGATGCTTCCTCGAGACGCATTCTTCTCTGTAACAGACTACTTTGGGTCACTGACCCGCCTGGAAAGTGAAAATGCGCGCATGCGCGAGCAGAGGGTGCTGAATTCACAGCAATTGCAACAGAACGCGCAGCTGCTTGCAGAGAACGCGCATTTGCGTCGCTTGCTTGACGCTTCCGATCGCGTTCAGATCAAAACGCTGATGGGCGAGATTCTCTACGATGCGCGCGATCCATTTTCACGCAAAATTATTCTTGACCGTGGGCAGTCACATGGCATCCGTACAGGACAGCCTGTCATTGATGATCTCGGCGTAATCGGTCAGGTTACGCGCGTATTTCCCTTTACCTCCGAAGTCACGCTGCTGACTGACAAAGACCACGCGATACCGGTTCAGGTACTGCGCAGCGGTGTGCGCAGCGTCGCCTATGGCCGTGGTCAGTCCGGGGTGCTCGAATTGCGTTTCATGGCGTCCAATGCCGATATTCGCAAAGGTGATGTGCTGTCGACGTCGGGTATTGATGGTGTTTATCCTTCAGGCCTGTCAGTTGCGACGGTGGTCAGTGTCGATACACAGACGTCGGATGCCTTTGCCCGTATCTTGTGTCAGCCTAGCGCAGGCGTCTCTCGCCATCGACAAGTGCTGATTCTGCTCGCAGAAAATAACCAGCCACCCCCGCCGACGACAGACAACCCACTGCAGCCAGAACTTCGTAACAAGCGTGCGCGCAAAGATGCAACGGAGACGCAATGATCGATCGTGACCATATTCTTCTGCCGGTCAATCCTGCATTCATTGCATTCAGCTTGCTGGCGGCATTTTTCATGAATCTTTTCCCCTGGGGTAGTTGGGGTTGGATACCGGACTTCGTCGCACTGACCCTGGTGTTCTGGAGTATTTATCAGCCGCGCAAGGTGGGTATCGGTATTGCGTTCCTGATGGGACTGGTCATGGACGTACACAGCGCATCCCTGCTGGGCGAGAACGCGCTGGCCTATACGCTGCTATCTTATTTTGCGATTACGATTCACCGCCGCGTGCTGTGGTTCCGACCCTCGGTACAAGCTTTGCACGTGCTGCCGCTCTTCATCGTGATGCAGGTCGTGCAGATGCTGATTCAGCTCGCTGTTACGGGGAATTTGCCTAGCTGGTTGTATTTTGTTCAAAGCATTGTGGCCACCCTCGTCTGGCCGATTGTCTGCTGGTTGCTACTCGCACCTCAGCGGCGTGCAGTCGATCGTGACGAAACGCGGCCTATCTGATGATGCGCCTGTTTATCCTGGCCGATCGTGTTCTACCTAGTGAATTCAGCCGTGCCCCATGACCGAAATTAAAGACACTGAACGCGAACTGCAGCTATTCAGATTGCGTCTGTCGGTGGCGGGTCTGGTGGTCTTCGTTTGTTTTGGTTTGCTCATGCTGCGTTTTTTATGGCTGCAGGCCGTACGTCACAGCGAATATGCAGAGCGTGCGGAAAGCAACCGTATTTCAGTCGTCCCCGCGGTACCCAATCGCGGACTGATTGTGGATCGTAACGGTGTTGTTCTGGCACGTAACTACTCTGCATATACGCTGGAAATTACACCCGCCAAAATTGACCGTCAGCTCGATACCGTGATTGATGAGCTTGCGCAGCTGGTGGATATTCAGCCCAAGGATCGCAAGCGCTTTCGACGTTTGATGGAAGAATCCAAGACCTTCGAAAGTCTGCCCATTCGTACTCGCCTCACCGATGAAGAAGTTGCGCGCTTTGCGGCCCAGCGTTACCGCTTCCCTGGTGTTGATATTCAGGCGCGTTTATTCCGTCAATATCCTTTGGGTCAGACGGCTTCGCACATGATTGGTTATATCGGTCGCGTCAACAAAAAAGAAGCTGAACGTCTAGAGGGGAGTGATGACGCTGCCAACTATCGTGGCACCGAATACATCGGCAAAGAAGGTATAGAAAAAAGTTACGAGAAACATCTGCACGGCATGACTGGATATGACGAGATCGAGGTCTCGGCTGGTGGACGCGCAAATCGCACTCTGTCACGTACAGCGCCTACGCCGGGTAATAACCTGATTTTGTCAGTTGATATCGAGCTGCAGAAAATTGTGGAAAAAGCCTTTGGCGATCGACGTGGCGCTTTGGTGGCTATCGAGCCTGAAACGGGCGACATTCTCGCTTACGTTTCCATGCCCACTTATGATCCCAACCTGTTCGTCGAAGGTATTGATGCGAAAAGCTGGGAGGAGCTAAATACCTCTCTCGACAAGCCTTTGCTCAATCGCGCGCTGATCGGCAGCTACCCACCGGGCTCAACCTTCAAACCTTACATGGCGCTGGCCTCGCTCGAATTGGGCAAGCGCACACCCGAGTTCGCGATTTTTGATCCGGGCTACTTCATGTTTGGTAACAATCGCTTTCGCGATGACAAGGAAGGTGGACATGGTCGGGTTGATATGTACAAGTCGATCGTACAGTCCTGTAATACTTACTACTACGTGCTTGCCAATGATCTTGGCATCGATGCAATTCATGATTTCATGAAGCCTTTCGGTTTTGGCCAACTCACGGGCATCGATCTTGAAAACGAGCGCCGTGGCGTTTTACCATCGCAGGAATGGAAACGTAACGCTTACAAGCGCCCCGAACTGCAAAAATGGTATGCGGGCGAAACGATTTCGGTGGGTATCGGCCAGGGTTATAACTCCTTCACGCCGCTGCAGCTAGCGCATGCGGTCGCTAACCTGAGTAATAACGGCGTCGTCATGAAACCGCATTTGGTCAAAATGGTCGAGAACGGCACGACCAAAGCCAGAAAACTGACGGTGCCCAAAGAGAGCTATCGTATACCGCTCAAACCTGAAAACATCGAGGTCATCAAGCAGGCAATGATCGGTGTCACCAAAGAAGGTACATCGGCAAGATCATTCGCGAATGCACCCTATAGCTCAGGGGGTAAAACGGGTACGGCACAAGCTGCAGCGATGAGCAAGAGCGTGAAATACGACGCGAGCAAAATTGCTGAAAGACTGCGCGACCATTCGCTTTATATTGCTTTTGCACCGGCAGACAAGCCGAAGATCGCGTTGGCAGTCATTGTGGAAAATGCGGGCTTCGGGGCTGCCGCTGCCGCGCCGATTGCGCGCATGGCGATGGATTTTTATTTGACAGGCAAGCGGCCGGACGAGCCGCCGCCCAAGCCTAAAGCCAAAGACGCGACACCGGCAGCGGAGACGCAGGCGCCCAAGCCTGCGGTGCCCACGCAATCCCCGTCAAGTGCGCCAGCAGCCACGACTTCACCCGGGAGAGCCAATTGATCTCATTCATGGATAACAGTCGGTTTCAGGTGATCAATCAGGTTCGGCGTCGCTTTTTCATTTTCGATCGTACGCTGACGATTATTCTCGGCCTGATTCTTCTGTTGGGATGCTTGGCAGTGTTCTCGGCGGCCATGGATTTTCCCGGACGCTTTGAGGGGCATGTGCGCAATATCGCCGTGGGTATCGCCGTGATGTGGGTTGCTGCGATGATTCCGCCACAAACCCTGATGCGTTTTGCTGTGCCGATCTACCTGATGGGTGTTGCCTTGCTGGTCGCAGTCGCGCTGTTCGGATTAATCAAGAACGGCGCGCGTCGTTGGATCAATATCGGCGTCATCATTCAGCCCTCGGAAATCATGAAGCTGGCATTGCCTTTGATGCTTGCTTGGTACTTTCAAAAACGCGAGGGCATGATTCGTTGGCGTGATTTTCTTTTTGCCGGAGTTCTTCTCGCCATCCCAGTCGCTCTGATCTTGCGTCAGCCCGACCTGGGCACCTCCTTGCTAGTGACTTCGGCGGGATTTTTCGTGATCTTTCTCGCCGGTTTGTCTTGGCGGCTGATCACTGGTCTGATCATCGCTGGCCTTTCCAGTTTGCCGCTGCTTTGGACGCTCCTGCATGATTATCAGCGCAACCGGGTCATGACGCTGCTTGATCCCACTTCAGATCCCTTGGGTAAAGGTTTTCACATCATTCAGTCCACCATTGCGATCGGTTCCGGCGGACTGATCGGCAAGGGATGGCTCAATGGCACACAGTCTCATCTGGAATTCATTCCTGAACGTACAACCGATTTCATTTTTGCGGTGTTCTCCGAAGAATTCGGATTGCTGGGCAATGGCGTCCTGCTGGTGTTGTATCTATTGCTGATTGGCCGCGGACTGATCATCTCAGCAAATGCACCCACACTTTTTTCACGTCTGTTGGCAGGTACGCTGACTTTATCGATATTTGTTTATGTGTTTGTGAATATGGGTATGGTCAGCGGAATTTTGCCGGTCGTCGGTGTGCCACTGCCTTTCGTGAGTTATGGCGGCACGGCCTTTGTTACCCTCAGTCTGGGTGTGGGTACGCTGATGAGTATTCAGCGGCATCGCAAACTGGTACAAACCTGATTTGCTCGTGTACGGCGCTTCCGGTTTTATGGACCCTTTGTACCGGCGCGGGTACTACAGCGGGTTAGTCCTGTGCGCAACGACTTTGTTAAGTAGTTGTACCACCATCGATTTATCGGAACCACGCGATTCCGATCGCAGGGCACCGGTGATCCGGCGCTCAACATCGGATAAGAGCACGACAGCGCCATCCGGCAGTACGACCAATAATGCTGTCCCGCCCATCTCGCAATCACCTTCGACATCTGCCACCAGAAAACCTGGCGCCTACTACAAGGACGATGGGCCGGACGATCGCATCCCTGAAGGTTTGCTCGATACGCCTGACGCAGAGCCCCGCATTGAGCCCTATGCAAAGGGGCCGAGCCGACCCTATACGATTTTCGATCAGACCTACGTCCCCATCACGGACAATCGTCCGTTCGTACAGCGTGGCATAGGCAGTTGGTATGGAAAAAAATTTCATGGACAGCGCACCGCATCAGGTGAAATTTACGATATGTATAAGATGACGGCAGCGCATCCGACGCTGCCGATACCGTGCTATGCACGTGTCACTAATTTGCGTAATGGGAAACAAGTCATTGTTCGCATCAATGATCGTGGCCCATTTCATTCGTCTCGCATCATCGACCTGTCTTACACCGCCGCGCTGAAGCTAGGTTATGTGCAAAATGGCAGCTCGGAGCTTGAAGTCGAGCGATTGCTACCGGAGGAAATCACGCGTATGCAAGCTGCCCGACGCTCAGACGGCAGCCTTGCAGCTAAGCTTGTTACTGCGGATGAAATCGATGCAATTGTTCGTCCCGTTAATGCACCGACCACTTCCGCGGTAGCCGTGGAGGCAGGTGGATTTTTCCTGCAGTTTGGCGTTTTTTCGCAAGTACAGAACGCCGCCTCCCTGCGTGAACGTTTGCTCTCCACATGGCCTGAGGATTTACCGCGGCCTGAGGTCGTTCAAAGTCAGGGTCTGTACCGTTTGCACAGCGGCCCCTTCAATACGCGCGAGATGGCCGACCGCGCCGCGCAAGCGCTGAAATCATCGGCGCAGTTGCAGCCCACGATTGTGCAGAAATAGATCAGGTAGAGCGAGACGTCCGAGCCAGTGCTATTTCGTAGAGCTGATTTTTTTTCACACCGGTAATGCGTGAGGTCAGCGCCGCCGCCTGACTGACGCTGCACTCTTCGAGCAGAATATCGAGTACGCGTATCGCATCGTCCAGACCATCGTCATCTTTTGCGGCAGCCGCTTCGATCAACACTACAAACTCACCGCGCTGATGGTTGGGATCCGAGCTCAGCCAAGGCATAGCCTCCGATAATGGGCAGCGGTGTATTTGTTCGAAAACCTTGGATAATTCTCGTGCGATGACTATCTGTCGGTTGGGTTCAAAAACGCGGACCATGGCTGCGATGGTCTCCGCGATGCGGTGCGGTGCTTCATAAAACACCAGTGTCGCTGCAGAACTTTTTAGTGAATCCAGAATGGCTTCGCGTTGTTTGTCGCGTGCTGGTAAGAAACCGACAAAGTGGAATTGATCGGCAATCAGGCCGGAGGTAGATAATGCCGTAACGGCGGCTGATGCACCGGCAATCGGTATCACTCGTAGCCCGGCGCTGATTACTGCATCGACGATGCGCGCACCCGGATCAGAAATCGCTGGTGTACCGGCATCCGACACCAGAGCGATGCGCTCCCCTTCCTGCAGGCGGCGGATGATTTTTTCTGCCACTTCCCGTTCATTATGCTGATGTGCGGACAAAAGGGGCTTATCGATACTAAGGCGAGCGAGTAATTGTCCTGTCATGCGGGTGTCTTCGCAGGCAATAACCGTGCAAAGCGACAGTGTTTTTAGTGCACGCAGGCTAATATCACCCATATTTCCAATGGGGGTTGCAACTACATATAATGCGCCGTCTGGAAAACTTTGCCGCTCGAGTTCCCCGGCCAGTGCGGTAATTCTCGCTGTGAAATCCGTGTTTGCCGATGAGTCCATGGAAGATGAGGGCTGGAAAATGAATAAAGCGTCGCAGGTCAGTCGGGTTCGAGCTGGTCTATTGTACAAAAGTGTTCGTTTTGAGGCTCGATGCAATGGCTACGCGCCATGACATTCAGCGGCCGAGCGCTGTTTCGCTCGGTCGGGATGCCGAAGTGCGCGCACTGACTTTCCTTCTGCAGCAAGGGCTGACGCTGATCGAAAAAAATTTTCGCTGTCGCGCAGGTGAAATTGATCTGATCATGCGCGATGTACAAACGCTGGTCTTTATAGAAGTCCGCTCCCGTAAAAATCAGCAGTTTGGCGGCGCCGCTGCGAGCGTGGGCCCCGTCAAGCAGCAGCGCCTGTGGCGTAGTGCCTCTCTTTACTTGCTAAAGTTTCCCAAGCCGCCTGCCTGCCGTTTTGATCTGGTGGCTATCGATGGTAACGATCTCCGCTGGATGAAAAACATACGTCTTTCCGCTCGCTGAGCCAGTGTCAGGCAGGCCCAATAAGCCTGCAAGCTATCAGAGCCACTTCCTCTTATAATCCGGACTAGCATGAACAAGCAACGCATTATTGGACATTTCAACGAGAGTGCCGAGTTAAAGATTCAGGCGGCGACTGCGCTCGCGCATCCGATTTCGGAAGCCATCGAGCTGATGTTCATGGCGCTTTCGAATGGCAATCGTATTCTTGCATGCGGTAATGGCGGTTCCGCAGCCCATGCCCAGCATTTTTCTGCTGGCCTGGTCGGTCGTTTCGAGCGGGAACGTCTGCCGTTACCGGCGCTGTCATTGTCAACTGACCCGTCCATCTTGACGGCTATTGGCAATGACTATAGCTTTGCCGAGATTTTTTCCAAGCAGGTGCAAGCTTATGGGCAAGCCGGTGATGTGTTGCTGGCGATTTCCACCGCGGGGAATTCGGCCAACGTTATGATGGCAATTGAAACTGCACAGGAGCGAGACATGCGCGTTGTTGCGCTCACTGGCAAAGGTGGCGGTGCAATTGCTTCATTACTGAGTGATGCGGATGTACATGTGTGCGTACTGGATGACCGCATGACCCGGATTCAGGAAGTTCATTTATTGATTATTCATTGTCTTTGCGATGGTATTGATGTCGCACTTTTTGGAGGAGATGCGGAATGAGACCAGTATTTCAGGCGCGCGTGACCCGCGGTTTGTTCACACTTGCCTTGGGCGCCACGCTGCTAGTTAGTCTGCAGGCTTGCGTGCCCTTGATGATAGGCGGCACGGTAGCCGGCGCGATAGTAGCCACCGACCGACGCACCTTGGGTTCACAAACGGACGACGCCGCTATAGAACTCAAGGCCACCGGCCGTGCGAGCAAAATCACCGGTGATAAAGGTCGAGTTGCCGTTGTCAGCTTCAATCGCATGGTGCTGCTCACAGGTGAGGTGGCCGATGAAACAATGAAGGCCGAGGTGTATAAGCAGGTCGAGACGATTGCTGGTATCAAATCCATAGAAAATGATCTGGTCATCGCGCCCGTATCTTCGGTCGGCGTGCGCTCCAATGATGCGCTGATTTCCGGCAAAGTGAAGGCAGCGATCATTGATACGCAAGACTTGTATCTCAATGCATTCAAGGTGCATACCGATCGCAGTGTCGTCTATCTGATGGGCCGGGTGACCGAACGAGAGGCCAAACTTGGTGCTGAAGTTGCTCGGAATGCCGCCAGTAAGATCAATAAAGTCGTTTTGCTGTTTGAATATATTGATGAAGGCGAGGCAAAGAAATTCATCCCGAAGCAGGTGAATGACAAGGAAAAGTCGGCTGCAGCGGATCCGAAGTCTGCGCCGACACCCGCAGCGAACCCCGAGTCCAAAGCTGATGCGAATGCGCCGGCAAAAGCTGCCCAGCCCAAGGAAGCGCCAGAACGGTAGGGTGCTGTCACTGCAGATATGCATCTGCAAGGGGTGTGGCGCAAGTCGCCCACCCCTTTTTCATTCGGGGGATCGACTGCACTGTCCTATAATGACGTCTAACCGATCCTGATAAGCGCTAATAAAAAGCCTCTAGCCTTGTTGCACCGTCTTGCCGTGCAAGATGTACTGTCTGCGGCGGTACGCCTAGCCAGCGACATTTTCTTAGAGCTACTTAACTTTGGAAAGCCCCATGTCTCGTCATTTCCCGCGCCGCGCCGGCGGCCTCACCATCATTCAAACCATGGCGATTCTGGCCATACTGGGTGTCGTTCTTTTCTTTGCGCTTTCTCTACTCAAAAAAGAGATGGCGCCCGCAGCAACCTTCAAGACCTTGCAGGGTGAGCAAATCACCACGGCATCATTGCGCGGTAAGGTGGTTATGGTGAATTTCTGGGCAACCAGCTGCAGCACCTGTGTTCAGGAAATGCCGGAGATGGTGGAGACGTACAAGAAATACCGCGAGCGTGGTTTTGAATTCGTGGCAGTAGCGATGAGCTATGACCCACCCAACTACGTCATGAACTACACCGAGACGCGACAGCTGCCATTCAAGGTTGCGCTGGATGCCGATGGAGAGGTTGCGCGCTCATTTGGCGACGTGAAACTGACACCGACCACCTTCCTTATCAACAAGAACGGTGAAATTCTCAAGCGCTATGTCGGCATTCCGGAATTTCCGGCAATGCACCAGTTGATCGAGAAGGCGCTCGCGGTCTGAGGCGGAAGCTCGATCTGCAGATTGATCGGCAAAGATAGGGGCGGTTTACTTCAGCCCAGCCTTATGCGCCTGCTGATCGGCATGGTAGGAACTGCGTACCATCGCCCCGACTGCAGCATGCATGAATCCCATTTCTGCAGCTGCAGCTTCGAACATGCGGAACGTGTCCGGATGTACGTAGCGCCTCACCGGTAAATGATCGCCACTGGGTGTTAGATACTGACCGATCGTGAGCATATCCACATTGTGTGCACGCAGGTCGCGCATCACTTCCAGAATCTCTTCATCGGTTTCACCCAGTCCGACCATCAGACCCGATTTGGTAGGCACGTCCGGATGCAAGGCTTTGAAACGTTTGAGCAGATCCAGTGAGTACGCGTAATCAGAGCCCGGACGCGCTTCTTTGTAAAGGCGTGGTACGGTTTCGAGATTGTGATTCATCACATCCGGCGGCGCTGCTTTGAGAATTTCCAGTGCCTTGTCCATGCGGCCGCGAAAATCCGGCGTCAAAATTTCAATTCTTGTGTCCGGCGAGAGTTCACGTACGCGTTGTATGCACGAAACAAAGTGAGCGGCTCCGCCATCACGCAGATCATCACGATCCACTGAGGTAATCACGACATAGGACAAGCGAAGTGCTGCGATGGTCTTCGCAAGATTCTCGGGTTCGTTGACATCCAGCGGATCGGGTCGTCCATGGCCCACATCACAAAACGGGCAGCGACGCGTGCACTTGTCGCCCATGATCATGAAGGTGGCTGTTCCTTTGCCAAAGCACTCGCCGATATTGGGACACGATGCTTCTTCGCACACAGTCACCAGATTATTCGCGCGCAGAATATCCTTGATCTCGTAGAACCGGGTGGTGGGTGATGCGGCCTTGACGCGTATCCAATCGGGCTTGGGCAGCTTTTCTGCTGGCACGATCTTGATTGGAATGCGTGCAGTCTTTCCTGCGCCTTTTTGCTTTTCGGCGGGATTGTAGATGGGTGCGTTAACGTTCTCGGAATCCATGTCAGGCACGAAGTTGTTTGTCCAGTTGCTGAGCGAGTGTTTGTTGCGCGTCCGTCAGTGTCGCATCAACACCGAGTGTGCGCATATCGATAGTTTGCAGTCCCGGATAGCCGCAGGGATTGATCCATGAAAATGCTTCTAAATCCATCGCAACATTCAGCGAGACGCCGTGGTAAGTGCAGCCACTAGCGCGAATTTTCAAACCAAGTGCGGCAATTTTTGCGCCGGCATACGCGCCCTGAGCCACATAAATTCCTGGCGCGCCAGGCTTGCGAACACCGTCCAGATTATACGCCGCCAGTGTTTCGATAACGGCTTGTTCGATACGGCCGACAAACTCGCGCGGCAGGCGGGTGTGCCCTTCGCGGCGCAGGTCGCAAAGGATATAAACCACCGCCTGACCCGGGCCATGATAAGTGACCTCACCACCGCGATCCGTCTGAACGACCGGAATAGCATGGGCATCAATGATGTGGGCAATATCGGCGCCCAGACCCAGCGTAAACACCGGTGGATGCTCGACCAGCCACAATTGATCAGGTGTCGCTGCATCGCGCGCATCGGTGAAGGCCCGCATTGCATCAAAGGTTTGCGTATAGTCTTCAACACCACGTTGCAGGATGTGCAAATCAGGCATGTCAGAGTACGACTTTGACCATGGGGTGTGACGATAGCGTGCGATAAAGATTGTCTAGTTGCTCGCGGCTGGTGGCACGCACGGTGACGGTGAGCGACAAATAATTTCCTTTTGACGAGGGACGCATTTCCATTTTGTCGGCGTCAAATTCAGGATCATGAAGAAGAACCACATCAACTATCGTTTGTGCGAAACCATCTTGTGTGACGCCCATAATTTTTATGGGAAAGTCACACGGATAGGTAATCAGGCTGTCGTCAGGAAGGTTCATTTTCAGAGGTCTATCCTCTAGTGAGGCAACATCAGCCGCAAGGAATCAAACGCTCGACCAAAAACAGTGGCTTCGTTAATCTGATCAAGCGCCTGCAAAGGTAGTTCGCTAATGACTTTGCCATCGGCCAGCACTTTCAGCGTGCCCACCTGACGAAACTGGGGAATGGGTGCGATCAGTGGATCAGTCCTTTGCACCACCGACTTGAGATTGGCGGTCGATCCGCGTGGCAGGCTGACATAGACGTCGCGATTGAAACCCAGCCGTACCTCATCTTTCGATCCCTTCCATACGACGGGCGTCAGCACGGCCTGATCTTTCGAGTAAATTTTGAAGGACTGAAAATTCATGAAACCCCAGTTCAGCAGCTTCTGACTTTCCTGCGCGCGCATAGGGTCGGATTCTGTACCTAGCACGACAGAAATCAGTCGCCGCTGACCACTGCCATTGGGCCTGACGGCAGAGGCGATCAGACAATAACCTGCCGCCTGAGTATGACCGGTCTTCATGCCGTCGACAGTGTCATCCAGCCATAGCAGGCGATTACGATTGGGCTGGCTGATTTTGTTGTAGGTGAAGCTCTTTACCGAATAAATCTTGTAGAACTCTGGAAAATCGGTAATCAGTCGCGAAGCAAGTACTGAAAGATCGCGCGCTGTCGAATAATTATTCGGGTCAGGCAGGCCATGTGGATTCGCGAAACGCGTATTTTTCAGGCCCATCTGTGCGGCCTGACGGTTCATCAGCACGGTGAACGCTGCCTGATCACCAGCAACAGCCTCAGCCAGTGTGACGGCAGCGTCATTCCCTGATTGCACGATTAATCCGTGGAGCAGATCCGTGACACGCACAGCCGTATCGGGTTCGATGAACATCTTCGAGCTGCCGCTATCGACCTTCCATGCATTGACAGACACGTTGATCGTCTGATTCATGTCGAGTCGCTTGTCTCTGATCGCAGAAAACGTCAGATAGGCAGTCATGATCTTGGTCAGCGATGCAGGCTCAATGCGCGTATCCGCCTCATGCGAGGCCAGCACTTGCTGGCTGCTTGCATCGAGCAATAACCAGGCGCGTGCGGCGATCGTGGGTGGCGTAATAGTTTGCGCACTTGCGCTGGCCATCAGCAGAAAACCAAGTAATGCAGACAGCAGGTTTTTCATAAAACTAGACACAATCAACCGGTAAAAGACAGGTGCGAATTATAGAGCTTGTGATGACGATGAGCGATCCCAGCCATCGATGACCAGCTTTTTTATGTGATGCAGTTTTCGGTGAAAAAAATGATCGGCGCCGGGAATGACAATCACCGGCAAATCCTGCGGGCGTGCCCAGTCGAGTACATCGACCAGAGGAATGGTGTCATCCTGTTCGCCGTGAATCAGCAGGGTATTGGCAGGCACCTCCGGCACTGTCCATTTGCCTGCGGCGGTGCCGACGAGCACCAAGCGTTCCGCGGGTTCATGTTGCGCGACGAGCTGTTGCTGAAGCCGCGACAGTACAAAGGTGCCAAATGAGAATCCGGCCATCGCCACCGGCAGATTTGGATATTGCGCGCGCATGTGGGCATGGAGCAGCGCCATATCCTGTGTTTCGCCAATGCCGTCATCGTGTACGCCCGCTGATGATCCGACACCCCGAAAATTCATGCGTACGCTGACATAACCAAGCGCAATGAAGGCGCGAGCGAGCGTTTGCACCACTTTGTTATCCATCGTGCCACCGTAAAGTGGGTGGGGATGGGCAATCAGCGCGATACCGCGTGGTGAGATTTCGGGGGGCAAATCCAGACTGCACTCAAGCGGGCCTGCTTCACCGGCAATTGAGAAAGCCTGTGTCTGGGAATTCATGGGGCATCAGATCTTGAGGCGATCAACCACTTTGCCATCCACTATATGTTGATCGATGATCTCATCGATATCTTCCTTATCAACATAGGTATACCAGGTTCCTTGCGGATAAATAACCATGACCGGACCCTCTTCGCAGCGATCAAGGCATCCGGCTTTGTTGATTCTTACTTTACCCTGGCCGTTCAGGTTGAGTTGTTTCATGCGTTTCTTCGCGTGTTCCTGTGCTTCTTTTGCGCCGCGATCGGCGCAACAGGCGCGACCATCATCGCGCTCATTGATGCAGAAAAAAACGTGATGTTGATAGAAGGAAGTATCGCTCATGGAAGTCGGAAGGCCAAAGATTGAAGCCTCGCATCATACACCGGGTATGGGTCTCGAATTTCAGCCGGATTTTGCCGTGCTGAGATGGGTAGGGTGGGTCAGAAACCAGAGTGCAAAAGCGGGCCAGCACAGCGACAGAAATTGGGCAGCGCCATTGAAATTGAGGAATTTTCCCTGCGCCCAATCTTGCAAGGTGGACAGGAAATACGGATTGGACGGTGCCAGGTTGATCAATACCAGCGCAATCAGTAGCGATAGCGTTGCCGCCCGTCGCTGGGCCGCCGGCGGCGCAAACGACAAGCCGGCCAGCATCACGATGCCGACCATCAGCCCGCTGACAGCGGCGGGCGTGAGCCAGCTGAAAGCGTCATCCGGCGCAAACAGCACCGCATGGGCCAGCGCCTTGGTCGCAATGGCCGTGAGCATCAGCATCAGCGCCAGTCCCACTTTGGGCGCAGCTCGGCGCGTTTGACAAAGCAGCGTCAACACGGCGCCGGTCATGCCAAAAGCCGTAATGATGACCTCCAACAGCCGATAGTGATCAACGCTGAAATGTATTTCCTGCCACAGCAGTTGGCTCAGGTCCACTGGTACGGCAAACCAGGAGGAGAGCCAGCCCGATACCGTGGGCAATAGCTGGCCGTGACCAAAGAGATAGGGTTGCGGATAAATTTGGGCGACCGGCCACAAGGCCACCACGATCAGACCACGGCTCGCCTGTTCGGAAAACCATGAACGCCTGAGCGAGCGCAGCCAGCTTTTTTCCAGCACTGGCGAGTACAGGAGCGTTCCGGATAGTGCTCCGATGATCACCCCGAGGGAATTGGTCATCAAATCCAGATTGCTCGGCACGCGTGAGGGCAAATAACTCTGCAGTGCTTCCAGCGTAACGGCCAGCAGAATGCCCAAGGCACTGGTGATCAAGACTGCCCATGCGCCGCGCACTCGCGGATACAAGGCTAGTACACTTAGCGCACCCAGCGGCACATAGCCGATGACGTTGACGACTAGATCGAACCACGTCCAGTAGTGCGGCATTTGCTCGACCAAATAGCTCCAGGGCAATAGGCCGTTGTCACGCCATCCGGAAAACGGGAATCCGCTTGAATAGATCACCAGCAGCACATAGACAAGCAGCGCAATCCGCACCGATGCAGAAGCTTTTTTATGAGCGACTTGGGAAAGTGGCGCCTCGCCGTGGCTGTGCATCTGTGGATCCGACATGGCTGGCAGTGTATTGGACTTTCGTGTAGCCGTCACCCGCAGTGCGGTTTGAGCCGATACAATGCGCCCCATGAGCACTCCCGTGAATGCGCCCCTAAATGCTGATCGACTTGCTGGTCTGTGCCGTACGGCGGCGCAGGGAATTCAGTTCGAAGTCGTCGCCTCAACGGGTTCGACCAATGCCGACCTTCGCGACCGTTTGCCGGGGCTTGCGCAACCCGTGCTTCGGGCGGCCGAGTCTCAAACCGCTGGCCGTGGCCGTGCAGGTCGCAGCTGGTTGGATGCTCAGGGTGACAGCCTGAGTTTCTCTCTTGCCTGGTACTTCAGCGGCGACATGAGACAAGTCTCAGGCCTGTCACTGGTCACAGGCGTCTTGGTTGCTGAGACTATGCGCGCGCAGGGTTGGGAGGCGGGTTTGAAATGGCCCAATGACCTTATGCTGAATGGCCACAAGCTTGGTGGGATTCTGATTGAGACCGTCAGTGCCCGACCGGGGACATGGGCGATTATTGGCATCGGAATCAATGTGCATCCCAATCCAGAGCGTGATGCGGCTGCCGGCACAGAAACTGCCTCGCTGGCCCCCAGTGGCGTGGACCGTAATGTGCTTCTTGCGTCGCTCGTTAACGGACTAGCCGAAGGCCTGCCGTTGTTCGATGCCCAAGGTCTCACGCCCTTCGTGCCTCGCTGGCAGGCCCTGCATGCTTATGCGGGAGAGGCGGTCGATCTGATTGACCGCGGCAGACTAATGCAGCAGGGTATCGCGCGCGGCATTGATGATATGGGTTGTCTTTTGCTGGACACCCGCGCCGGACGCATTGCGGTTTTGGCCGGTGATATTTCCTTGCGCAAGCAAACCCCACCCGAGACGTCCCATGCGCTTGCTGATTGATGCGGGAAACACTCGGGTCAAGTGGGCGCTGACGGCGTCAGATCATTCTGTACCCGTGTGGGAAGCTGAAGGTAGCGTCACACATGATGCGCTCACTGGCTTTGCAAGCGAACTGAAGTCGCACGACATCCATGCTGTCTGGATATCGAATGTCGCCGGTGATGCATTGGCAAGACAATTGACACAAATCCTCGTAGGTGCCGGTCTTCCGGCAAGTGCTTTGCACTGGTTCGCATCGCTGCCTTTTTGCGCGGGCGTGCGCAACGGCTATCGTGAACCTGCTCAATTAGGTTGCGACCGATTTGCGGCACTCATCGGTGCGCGTCACCACCACCCTGATCGTGATCTGCTGGTGGTCAATGCAGGCACGGCTACGACTGTAGATGCCCTCACTGCCGATGGTCGATTCATTGGGGGCATGATTCTTCCCGGACTGGGTACGATGGCGCGTTCACTGGCGGTCAATACCGCGCAATTACCTCCGGTTAGCGAAGTTCATCTCGAACAAACGCTCGCGGATAACACGCGGCAGGCTATCATCAGTGGGTGCATCAGCGCGCAGACGGGCGCGATAGCACGTGCGTTTTCGAAACATCCCGGACAGTCGCCCTTGTGCCTCATCTCTGGCGGGGCGGCTTCATTCATCTCGCCTCACCTGGAGCTGCCGCATCAGCTTGTGACTAATCTGGTGTTGACCGGGCTGCAGGTCGCTGCTTTGTTGGAGACTCACGCATGATGCGTCTTTTTTTCGGGATATTGCTGCTCGCGAATGCGGTATTGGTCTTCATGCTGACGCAAGATGCCGACCCGTCAGCGAAAAAGCCCGCTAACCCGCCTATCGCCGAGATTGCACCCGAGCGGTTGACACTGCTATCTGCGCGGCCGCTGGTTCGGCGCGCGGCCGAAGGCGAATGTATTGAGGTGGGCAATTTCACCACACAAACCGCCGTGAAATTCGAATCCGGGCTGGCGCAGTTGTCTTTGCGCGAGCTACCCAAAAAGCGCATGGTAGAAGCGCCTCCGTCCAGCCTAGTTTTTCTTCCGCCGCAGCAAGGTGAAGCTGGGGCCAACCGTCGCGCGGCCCAGTTGCGGAATCTTGGTTTTAATGACATCGCGGTGATTCGCGATGCCGGCGAGCGCCGCTGGGGCTTGTCGCTCGGTATATTCACCAGCATGGAGCTAGCAGAAGCCAGACTGAAAACACTCAAAAGTGCGGGCATCACCGACGCGCGTATTGAAGAGCATCCGATCAATTCCTCGCGCTTTGCCTATGAGTTACGCGGGCTGGATCGCGGTATGAAAGCATCATTGCAGGCATTACAGAATAATTTTGAGGGTGCCGCCATGCGGCCCTGCAACCCGCATGCCGATGCAACGGGGATTGTGAAGCATTGAGCGCTTGTTGGCCCGATCTCAGCCCGATCTCAGCTCGTTACTAGACCGTTCTCAGAATGAGTCGCTCAGGTGGCGATTTAGTATGCCTTGCAGACAATCTGGACAAAAACAGCGAGTAGCGTCGCCCACCGATGCGAGCAGCGCTGGTGGCAGCGGTGGCAAAGCCATGCACCAGCACGGGTCACTTGCGGGCTTGTCCACCATGCCGCAACTGAAGTTCTGACCACATTGAACGCACGCACTCATCGCGTATCCCCCTGTTTGGACCAAAGGCTATCGTTCTCGGACGAAAAAGACAATCAAGTGTCCGCGAATATTGATGATTTTGCCTGTAAAATCTTGCCAGTTTTTTAGCAGTGCACGTCGCTTCGCCTGACTGCGGGCGTCCCGACCTGACACCTCACCGGAATTTCTTGCCCCATGCCCACTTCTTCGATTGCTCCTGAAATCAAGGCCGAGATACTGGCCGAGGCACTGCCTTACATTCGCAAGTTCCACGGAAAGACCATTGTCGTCAAATACGGCGGTAACGCGATGACTGAGGAGCGCCTCAAGCATGGCTTTGCGCGGGATGTCATTTTGCTCAAGCTAGTCGGGATGAATCCCGTTGTGGTGCATGGCGGCGGACCACAGATCGATAACGCACTGAAAAAAATCGGCAAGGAAGGCAGTTTTGTGCAGGGTATGCGCATTACCGACGAAGAGACAATGGAAGTCGTCGAATGGGTGCTGGGTGGCGAAGTTCAGCAGGACATCGTCATGCTGATCAATCACTACGGCGGGCAGGCGGTGGGTCTCACTGGTAAGGACGGCGGGCTGATACGTGCGCGCAAGATGCAGATGCCTGACAAGGAGCATCCGGGCGAGTTTCTAGATATCGGTTTTGTCGGTGAGATCGAAGCCATCAATCCCGCGGTGGTCAAAGCGTTGCAGGACGATGCCTTCATTCCCATCATCTCGCCGATTGGATTTGGCGAAGACGGACAGGCTTACAACATCAATGCTGATCTGGTCGCTGGCAAGATCGCCGAGATTCTTCGTGCGGAAAAGCTCATCATGATGACGAATATTCCCGGTGTGATGGACAAGAACGGGCAGTTGCTCACCGATCTGTCTGCGCGCGAGATTGATGACATGTTTGAAGACGGCACCATCTCCGGTGGCATGCTGCCCAAAATCTCTTCGGCGCTGGACGCTGCCAAGTCAGGGGTCAACACAGTGCACATCATTGATGGGCGCATCGAGCATTCGCTGCTGCTCGAGGTGCTGACGGAACAAGCTTTCGGCACGATGATACGTTCGCACTGAGCGCGGCACGCATGCCTGCTCGGCGAGGTCTGACCTGGTTGTTTGATCTGGACAATACGCTGCATGATGCGTCGCATGCGATTTTCCCGGCGATCAATGACAACATGAATGCCGCGATAGCGCGGGTACTGAAAGCCGAACAAAAGCCCGCGCATCCCGAAGCCGTCGATGCGATACGCATGGCCTACTGGCAGCGCTATGGCGCTACGCTGCTCGGCATGATGCGTCATCACGCAGTGCGGGCTGACGAATTCCTGCGTGATGCGCATTGCTTCGATAACTTGTCCCAAATGATTCGCGCCGAGCGAGGCCTTGCTCGCTTGTTTCATCGTCTTCCCGGCACTAAGATTTTGCTGACCAATGCACCGACGACGTACGCGCGCGAGGTCGTTCGTCACATCGGCTTGCACCGTCATTTTGCCGAGCATATTCCGATTGAATCCATGGTCGTACACCGCACGTTGCGCCCTAAACCGTCCCGACTCATGTTGCGACAACTGCTGGCACGGCGCGGTTTGCGTGCACGTGACTGCGTGTTGGTTGAAGATACGCTCGCCAATCTCAAATCGGCAAAATCTCTGGGGATGCGCACAGTGTGGTTTACTGGCTACTTGAGAACCCTTGCGCGTCGGCCGGGATTTGTGGATGTCCAAGTAAAATCCTTGAACAAGCTGCCGAAAAATCTGCAACGGCTGCTGTAGAGTGCAATATCACGCTGTAACCGATGCCTGACTGATAACGACTATGGCCATTACCAAACCGGGTGAGCGCAAGCTTCAGATACTCCAGGCACTGGCTGTCATGCTGGAGCAGCCTAGGGGCGACCGTATCACCACAGCCGCTCTGGCAGCCCGGCTCGACGTTTCCGAGGCAGCGCTGTACCGTCATTTCGCCAGCAAGGCGCAGATGTTCGAAGGCCTGATTGAATTCATCGAGACGTCGGTTTTTGGCCTGATCAACAAGATCAGTGACACCGAAGAAAATGGCGTGCGCCAAGTACGTAGCATTGTGGGCATGCTGCTCGAGTTCGCCGAGCAGAATCCCGGCATGACCCGCGTGATGATTGGTGACGCACTGGTCAATGAAGACGAGCGTCTGCAGCTGCGCATGAATCAGTTTGTCGAACGCATAGAAATGGCCTTGCGGCAGTCATGGAAAATCGCTGGCTCGCAGGGTGACATACCCGAGAATGAAGCAAGCGCGCGCGCCGCGATGGCGATGGCATTTGTGATGGGCCGCTGGCATCGCTATGCCAAAGGTGGATTTCAGTTGCGGCCGACCGAGGGTGCTGCACAACAGTTGGTCATGCTCGCTCCCTGAGCGCTGGCTTTGTTTTAACGCAGTGCCTTGGCGTGTTGCACGCCTTCCATCCCCAAGACGAATTGCGCTGTCAGTTTTGTGCTTTGGCACACACCGGACAATCGCTGCTGCGCGTGGTGCGTATGCTGGTCCACTCCATGTTCCGCGCATCCAGCAGCAGCAATCGGGTAGCGAGTGATTCTCCTATCCCCATGATCAGTTTCAATGCTTCGGCTGCCTGTACGGTGCCGACGATGCCTACCAGCGGCGCGAACACGCCCATGGTCGAGCATTGCACTTCTTCAAATTGCTGATCAGGCGGGAAAAGACAGGCATAGCACGGCGTATTGCCACTGCGGGAATCGAACACAGCGACTTGCCCATCCATACGAATGGCTGCGCCCGACACCAGCGGCACGCGCGCGCTTACACACGCTTGATTGATCGCATGTCGTGTCTTGAAATTATCAGTGCAGTCCAGTACCACGGTCGCATCTGCGATCAGGCCGGCCAGTGTCGATGCATCGGCGCGTTCGCATACGGTGCGTACCTCAACATCGGGATTGATCTGTGCCAGCGTCTCCTTGCCGGAGACTGCCTTGGGCTGACCCACGCGCGCCGTCGTGTGCAGAATCTGCCGCTGCAGATTGGTTAGGTCCACGGTGTCGTGGTCGACCAGCGTGATTCGCCCAACACCGGCAGACGCGAGGTACAAGGCTACCGGTGATCCCAGTCCGCCGGCACCGATTACTATGGCGTTTGCTGCTAGCAGCTTTTCCTGACCTTCAATGCCGATGTCATCAAGCAGGATATGGCGCGAATAGCGCAGCAGTTGTTGGTCGTTCATTGGAATCAGGCGTTCAGCACAGGCACGAATTCAGATAAAAAAACGGCCGCATCACTGCGGCCGGGTTTGATTCAGCGGGCGTTTATTTTTTATCGCCGCTGCCATCAGGGTTGTTGATGTTGCCCTCTTTCTTGTTCTCGACCTTAGCGGACTTGGATGTCTGGACCGGCTGTCCCTTCAGGTAGGCCAGCGCCTGCCCGAGCTGGAAGTCTTCCTTGCTGCCGTATTCCAGTGGTTTGCGTTTCTTTTCCATGGCGGCTAGGCGTTTTGCTTCCTCGAGTTCATCGACGATGTTCGCGCCGTTGCCCGCTTCCTTGTCCTTATCGTTTGACAAGTGCTTTTGCAGATCAGCTTCGCGCAGGCGCATGCCGTTCATGCCATCACCATCCGCGTATTCATCCACCAGGAAATCAGGCACGATACCCTTGGCCTGAATCGAGCGGCCGTTCGGTGTGTAGTAGCGCGCGGTGGTTAGCTTGACGGCAGTGTCAGCGGAGAGCTGACGTATGGTCTGCACCGAACCTTTACCAAACGTCTGTGTACCCATGATGGTGGCGCGCTTGTAATCCTGCAGCGCACCGGCCACGATTTCCGATGCAGATGCCGAGCCGGAATTCACCAGCACGACCATCTTCACCTTTTTGATCTGCTCTGGCAGACGCGAGAGTGGATCACCACCACTGCGATTGCCATAGTATTCGCGGCGCGCGAGGTAGGTTGCCTTGGAATCAGGCAGCTGGCCATTGGTTGACACAATCGGCACATCCTTAGGTAGGAATGCTGCCGACACGCCGATGGCGCCAGGCAGAACGCCGCCCGGGTCGTTGCGCAGATCCAGAACCAGTCCTCTCAGGCCTGGGTCTTGTTGATAGAGCGCGTTGATTTTTTTTGCCAGATCTTCGACCGTGGGTTCTTGGAACTGCGAGATGCGTATCCACGCAAAGCCAGGCTCGACGACCTTGGCCTTCACGCTCTGTACCTTGATTTCCTGACGAACGATCGTGATCATCAACGGCTTGTCTTCTTCCTTGCGGGCGACGGTCAGTGTGATCTTGGTGTTAGGCTCGCCGCGCATGCGCTTGACGGCTTCGTCGAGCGTCATGCCCTTGACCGGCGTGCTGTCGAGACGTGTGATCAGGTCGCCTGCTTTCAGGCCAGCCTTGTAAGCGGGCGAATCCTCGATCGGCGAAATGACTTTCACATAGCCGTCTTCCATGCCGACTTCAATGCCGAGGCCGACGAATTTGCCCTGCGTACCTTCACGCAGTTCCTTGAATGCTTTTTTGTCGAGGTAAGCAGAGTGCGGATCAAGCGATGCCACCATGCCGGAAATGGCTTCGGTCAGCAGCTTCTTGTCTTCGACCGGTTCGACATAATCCGATTTGATCAGCCCGAACACGTCGCTGAGTTGTCGTAGCTCTTCGATGGGCAGAGGCGAGCCCGCGTTTTTCTGGGCAAGCGCATCGAATTGCATGGACCCCGCGATGCCGGCAATTAGGCCTAGTCCTATCAGTCCTGCATTTTTTAGTTTGCTACTCATGTCTCACCTGTTCATCCATGTCAGCGGATCTAACGCCCGCCCTTGGTGCCGCATTTCAAAGTATAAACCCGATTGCTCATTACCGCCGCTGTTACCTGCAGTGGCAATGACTTCGCCCGCCTTTATCCTGTCACCCGGCCGCTTTAGTAGTGACTGATTATTACCGTAAATGGTCATGTACTGCGCACCATGGTCAACAATGATCAGATTACCAAAGCCGCGCATCCAGTCTGAAAAGATCACTTCTCCCGCAGCGCTGGCCCGGATTTCCGTACCCTCAGCCGCCTTGATGAACAGACCTTTCCAACTCGGGCCTTCGGGCCGTTTCGCGCCGAATGTGGCGAGTAACTCGCCCTTGACGGGCATTCTCAGCTTACCGCGCAGGCTGGCAAATTCCGCGCCGTCCGGTGGTGGCGGTAGCGGTGACGGGTCTGGGGAGGGTCTCGCGGGTGCGGTCTGAATGACGGCGGGTTCGGTGTCGCGCGCCTTCTCCGGTGATTTCGGGTTATCGCTGACTTTGCTTTGCTTTTTTTCGGCTGCTTTTTTGCGTTCGGCCTGCTCTTTGGCGTCTGCTCGTGCGCGCGCGCGTCGTTGGCTTTCCTCTTCTTCTGCTTTTCGCTGCTGGGCAATCAGCGTTGCCAAACGGTCTACTAGGGATGCCAGGCGCTCCTCATCGCGCTCGAGGTGTCCCGCCTGCTTGCGTTGATTTGTCAGCTTGTCCGAGAGCTGAGCCACCAATGCCTTGCGTTTATTTTTTTGTTTTTCCAATACCGCTTTTTGTTCGCGCTGCTCGTCGGCGATTTCATCGAGTGATTCACGCGCTTTTTCGGCTTCTGCCTTGTTGGCTTCAATGGCCGCCAGATTTTTCTGAAGTGCCGATATCGCTTTCATCTGCTCGGCTGACACATAACCCAGGTAGCGCAGTTCGCGTGCCATGCGGTTGGGATTGTCGCCCGAGAGCAAAAGGCGCAAACGATCATCCTGACCGGACGTGTATTGATCGCGCAGCATTTTTTCCAGTCGCTCGCGCTGCTCCCGTACGGCTTTCTCGAGTGCTTCCTGACTGACAGATAAGGCGTGAAGTTGTTGTCGGGTGCGTTCCTGCTCGCTGGCCAGCTCGCGCAATGCGCGGTTGGCATTGGAGATTGACGCTTCCGAGTCTGCGAGTGCATCGGCCGCATTGCCGCGGGCCTTTTCGGTCTTGACGATGTCTTCCTTGAGGTCGGAGAGCTTTTTGCGCAGTGCCGCGCGTTCCTGCTCTGCCGCCTGTTTCTGGCGATTGCGATCGCTGATCCGATTGGAGGGTTCGGCAATTGCGGGCCCGTAGGCGGCCAGCGCCGCGAGCAAAGACCAGCTGACGAGGGCTGTTCGAGCGTTCATCAGCGCTTTAACGGGACTTCCCCTGACCGGCCACGGCCTGCGTTGGTGCGTTGATGGCTGAGCCGTCGGCAAGGTAGTAACTGCGCAGTGGCTTGAGGTCGGCGTCCAGCTCATAGACCAATGGCTGCGCATTCGGAATGTTTATTTTGACGATGTCCTGATCGCTCATGCCGTCCAGATGCTTCACCAGCGCGCGCAAGCTATTGCCATGTGCTGAGATCAGGATGCGTTTGCCACTGCGAATCGCTGGCGCGATGGATTCATTCCACAAGGGCAGTACTCGAGCCACCGTATCCCTCAGGCATTCAGTCAGCGGGATCTCTTCGCGCTTGAGTTTCGCGTAACGCGGATTATCAAAAGACGTGCGCGGGTCACTGGTCTCGAGCGCCATGGGGGGAATGTCGTAGCTGCGGCGCCAGATCATCACCTGTTCCTCGCCGTAGTTGGCGGCTGTTTCGGTCTTGTTCAGGCCTTGCAGTGCGCCATAATGACGCTCGTTGAGTCGCCAGCTATGGACCATGGGCAGCCACATCAAGTCCATTTCGTCGAGGGCGCACCATAGAGTACGAATGGCGCGCTTAAGCACCGAGGTGTAAGTGATATCGAAAGCGAAGCCGGCTTCGCTGAGCATGCGCCCCGCATGGCGCGCTTCGGCAATGCCTTGTTCGGTGAGATCGATGTCGGCCCAGCCGGTAAATCGATTATCGCGGTTCCATTCGGACTGGCCATGGCGCATTAGAACAATTTTGTACATAGGGTTTGAATTATTCGGTAAAGGCAAAGAGAAGCGGATGAGACGCTACTAGCCTTCTATTTTATAATGGCACGCTTGCTTCAAACGAATGGACTGTCGTGAAATTCTTGATTGACAATATCTGGCTGATTCTGATTGCTCTGGTTTCTGGAGGCGCACTCGCCTGGCCGACACTGAGCCGCAGCAAAAATACCTTATCGACCCTGCAGGCAACGCAATTGCTCAACAAGGGCAAGACAGTGATACTGGATGTGCGTTCCGGTGACGAATTCAAGGTGGGGCACCTGCGGGCATCAAAGAGCATCCCCCTCGATGAATTGCCTGTCCGAATGGCTGATCTCGACAAATCCACCGCAGTGCTGGTGATTTGTCAGACAGGTGTACGTGCCGGTCGGGGCGCATCGCAATTGCGGCGCGCCGGTTTTTCCGATGTTTACGTACTTGAAGGCGGTTTTGCAGCTTGGCAGTCGCAAGGTCTGCCAGTAGCTACCTGAGGAGGCCACAAAGATGGATGCGAAAGTTCGTATGTACACCACGGGTGTATGCCCTTATTGCAACATGGCCGAGCGCTTGCTCAAGGCCAAGGGTATCGACGAGATCGAAAAAATCCGCGTTGACCTCCAGCCTGATCAGCGTGTGCAGATGATGGAAATGACCGGGCGTCGTACTGTGCCGCAGATTTACATTGGCGATACCTATGTGGGTGGCTTCGATGATCTCTCCGCTCTCGATCGCGAAGGCAAGCTCGAACCCATGCTGCGGGGCGCCTGAGACCAGGATAGCTTCGCCGGCTGATTTTTTACTTTTTTAATGAAAGCGCTTCATGTCCGATCAGAATTCGCAAGCCACCGAGCAACAACCTCAGTTCAATATCCAGCGCATCTATCTGAAAGATCTGTCGCTGGAGCAGCCGAATTCACCCGGTATTTTTCTCGAACAGGAAAGCCCGGCCATGGAAATCGCGCTCGACGTCAGTTCCGAGCAGATCGCCGATGGTTTCTTCGAGTCGACTGTCACCGTGACTATCACCGCCAAAATAGGTGAAAAAGTCGCCTTTCTGGTTGAATGCAAGCAGGCTGGGATTTTTGAAGTGCGCCAGATCCCCGAAGACCAGCTCGAGCTCTTGCTCGGTATCGCTTGTCCGAACATTTTGTATCCCTATTTGCGCTCGAATGTCGCGGATATGATCACGCGCGCAGGTTTCCCGCCGTTTCATTTGTCCGAGATTAACTTCGAAGCGTTTTATCACCAGCGCAAGCAGGCGATTGCTCAGCCAGCGCCCACGCAGGTGCAATAAATCCACCATGCGTTTCCTGCGAACCCTGCCGCTTGTTGTCGGATCGCTTTGCGCGTTGGGCCTGACTGCGTCGAACGCAACGGATTTTAGTTCAGTTGCGCCACCCTACGCGGTCATGTACGACGCACCAACGCAAAAAGGTCGCAAGCTTTACATCGCCCCGGGCGGCATGCCCCTGGAAGTTGTACTGACCAATGGCGACTGGGCGCGTGTGCGGGATTCTTCTGGCGAGCTGAGCTGGATCAAGGCGAGTTCGCTGCTGCCCCGGCGTACCCTGATCGTCGAGGTCGATCAGGCCACGATTCGTGCTTCTGAAAATGAATCTGCACCGGTAGTTTTCACTGCAGCCAAATGGGTCGTGCTGGAACTCGCTGAACCGATACGATCGGGCTGGATCAAGGTTCGGCACCGTGATGGTGAAACGGGCTTCGTCAAGGCGTCCGAAGTTTGGGGCGACTAGGGCTGGCCTAGTTCTCACCCATTCAAAACCGCATGAATATTTCAGTTTTCGGCGCCGGCGCATGGGGCACAGCCCTATCGATGTCGCTGGCCGATCGTCATCAGGTGATGCTCTTCGGGCGCGATGCACAAGCCATCGCAGACATGAGCGCTCGGCGAGAAAACGCGCGCTACCTTCCCGGCCTTGCGCTACCACCTTCGCTCGCGCTGACCTCGGATTTACCTGCGGCGATCGCGCATGCCAGTGACGGCCTGATGATTGCGGCGACCTCGGTCGCAGGACTGCGCCCCTTGCTGACTTCATTTCGTCCGTATGCATTGCCCAATCTGATTTGGTTGTGCAAAGGATTCGAAGAAGGCAGTGCCTTGCTGCCGCACCAGATTGTTCGCGAGTTGATGGGCGATACGCTGCCTTGCGGTGCTTTGTCGGGTCCTTCATTCGCGCAGGAAGTGGCGCGCGGTCTGCCCTGCGCCTTAACGATAGGCTCGGCTGATCCGGCCTTGTGTCAGCTTGCTGTATCCGCCATTCATGGCAATACGATCCGTGTGTATTCCAGTGATGATCTGGTGGGCGTTGAGGTTGGTGGTGCAGTAAAAAATGTACTCGCCATTGCAACCGGTATTGCGGATGGACTTGGTCTGGGCCTGAATGCACGCGCTGCATTGATTACGCGCGGACTGGCTGAAATCACGCGTCTCGGTATTGCACTGGGCGGCCGAAGTGAGACTTTCATGGGGCTCACCGGCGTGGGCGATCTGATATTGACTTGCACCGGCGATTTGTCGCGCAATCGGCAAGTGGGTTTGGGCCTGGCCGCCGGCAAATCGCTCGATACCATCGTCAACGAGTTAGGCCATGTGGCCGAGGGTGTGCGCTGCGTGCGTGCCGTGCAGCAACTCGCTCGACAACACCAGATAGCCACACCCATTGTGGATGCAGTCGGACGCGTTTTATTCGAATCGGAAACACCCATAAAAGCTTTGCAGCAGTTGCTGGCTCGCGAATCACGGGTCGAAACAGCGTAGTCACAATTTAAGACAGCCTGTAGCCGTAGTTCGCAATCAGCGCTCAATCTTCGATCGTCTTCATTGCCTCCAAAAATGAGCGCTTCGTCTTCGCAATAAAAAATACATCGCGATGTTCGGGCACTTTATGCTCGCGCACGGGTCAAAGTGGAGTTGCCTTCACCAGAGCCCGCCTATGTTGCGCACATTCAATCGTCCTCGCTTATCTCGCCGACATTCCGGCTTTACGCTGATCGAAATCATGGTCGTCGTGGTCATCATGGGTGTGCTGGCCGCAATGCTTGTGCCACGGCTAATGGGTCGCACGGATGATGCGCGAATTCTTGCCGCGAAGCAGGATATCGCTACCTTGATGCAGGCACTCAAACTGTATCGCCTAGATAACCAGCGTTATCCAACCACTGAGCAGGGTCTGCAGGCATTGATTGCTCGCCCGACTAATGGTCCTCAACCAGCCAACTGGAAAAGCGGTGGTTACATCGATAGGCTCAACAAAGACCCTTGGGGCAATCAGTATCAATACTCTTCGCCGGGTACGCGCAGTGAAGTGGATATTTTTTCTTATGGCGCCGATGGTCAGCCCGGCGGGACTGGCAATGATGCCGACATCGGTTCTTGGGCGGACTGACGCGCATCGCCATCAAGGCTTCACGCTGCTGGAGTTGTTGGTGGTGCTGGTGATCGTGAGTATTCTGCTCGGCGCCGTTGCGCTGAATGCCATACCCGGCAACGGCCAACTCCTGCAGGATGATGCGCAACGCATTGCCTTGCTGCTACAGGCCGCGCGTGATGAAGCGATAGTGCGCAATCGCGCTATCGCTTTCGAAATTGATGAACAGCGCTACCGTTTCTTGATCCGGCAGAACGACAGCTGGCAAATTCTGACCGATGATGCACTCCTGCGTGAACGCGTATTTCGTCGCGCGCCTTTAGTTGTCTCGCTGACACCGCCCACGTCCGACCGGGTGCCGCTGCGCATCGTGTTCGGCCGCGAGCCGGTGGATAAGCCGTTTGCGTTACGACTTACCTTGGGAACAAATAGTGCAAGCATTCAAGCCGATGGCATTGGTAATTTTCAGGTGCAGTAAAAGTAATTCGGAGAAATCCACGCCATGTCGAAGCACCACAGAAATCGTCAAGCACTCAATCAGGGTTTCACCTTGCTTGAAGTACTGGTGGCGCTGGTCATTATTGGCACTGCGCTGGCCGCCAGTTTGCGTGCGGTCGCCAGTCTCACTCAGAACAGCAGTGATTTGCGTGCAGCGATGATGGCCACTTGGTCGGCAGAAAATCGTTTGACGCAAATCAGGCTCGCGCATGAGTGGCCACCCATAGGTCGGCGAGATTTTTCTTGTGCGCAGGCTGAATTATCTTTGCGTTGCGAAGAGCAGATTTATCCCACGCCCAATCCAGCGTTCCGTCGGGTAGAGGTCGGTGTGGTGGATGAGCGTCAGGCATCTCACCGTATCATCATGTTGTCCCAGATTGTTCCTAATGCGATCTGATCGTTTTCACACAAAAGTGATTCCTCAGCGCGGAATGACCTTGGTCGAATTGCTGGTCGCGATGACAGTGATGGCTTTTATCGCTGTACTCGGCTGGCGTGGTCTGGACAGCATCACGCGTGCGCGCATCAGCCTCAATGAAGAACTGGCGCAAACGCGTGGCCTGCAACTGACCTTTGCGCAAATGCAGACCGATTGCATGAATGTCGTGAATCCTGCCGAGATCGACGGTCGGCAAGCGCTGGAAATTAATCCGACACGCATTAGCTTGGTTCGTCGCACGCAGCCAGAATCACAACCCGGTGCGCTACAGCTGGTGACTTATCGTTTACGTGATGGCTCGCTCTCAAGGGAAGAGTCGCCGCCAACGCGTGATCTCGTTCGGCTGAATCAATATCAGCAACTCGCACAGTCATCAGCCTCATCGGGAGTGCGTCTGCAATCGGGTGTGCAGTCTATGCAATCGCGCGTGTGGGCGGATGATGGCCGAGGCTGGCGCAACATGGGCGATGTGGACAGCAGCATGCCCACATCGCGTGCGGCACTGATGAATCCTCAGGCGGGCACCACTTCGACGCAGATCATCTGGACGGGGCTTGAAGTTGCATTACGACTTCCGGGACGCGAGGCGAGCCTCACGAAGATATTCATGTTGGGTGCGGTATGACATCAAGCCGCGCTGCAAAAATATCGGAAAGTGCCAAATTGGCGGCCATCGCGCGTATCAGGCAGCGTGGCGTCGCAGTTATTACGGCTTTGCTGTTGACAACGCTGGCCATCACCATCGTCGCTAGTCTGTTCTGGCAGCAGCAAGTGCAGGTGCGTTCAATTGAAAATCAGCGTATGCAATTGCAAAAGCAATGGATTCTGCGCGGCGCACTGGACTGGGCGCGATTGATTTTGCGCGAAGACGGTAAGTATTCCGCTATTGATGATCTATCCGAACCCTGGGCTGTCCCCTTGTCGGAGACGCGACTAGATCAATACGTCGATGCCACGTCACGTGACGTCGCCCCAAGCGCGATGCTCTCGGGGGCGATACAAGATGCGCAGGCGCGTTTCAATCTTACGCGACTGGCCGCCAGTGGTCAGGTTCTGCGCACCGAAGTCACTGCTTTCGAGCGACTGTTATCAGCGCTACAGCAGAACCCATCGCTTGCACGTTCCGCTGCCGAGCAGATTGCTGCTAGTCAGCGACATGCTGAAACCGGCACCGATACCGCTCGACCGATGAGCTTTTTACAGGTGGATGACCTGCTGGCTGTGGCTGGTTTTACACCCGCAGTCATTGCGGCAATTCGAGATGACGTGATTTTTCTTCCGCGTGCCACGCCTTTGAATGTGAACACTGCCAGCGCTCCTGCACTGGTCGCGCGATTGCCTGCCTTGTCACTGAGTGATGCCAGCGCCCTGATTGCGCGGCGACGCACTGCTGCCTTTGTTGATCTGAACGACTTCAACATGCGCGTACCGGGCGTGGAAAGTGATCCGGATCAGCTCTCGGTTGCAACCCAGTTTTTTCTTGTAAACGGACGCGTAAGTATGCGCGCAGCGATGATGCAAGTGCAGGCGCTGGTTGAGCGACAAGGTGCGATGACGCGCTTGCTGTGGGTGCGGGAGGTCTGAGGTATGCGCAATAAGGGAAACACCATCACCTACTTGCGTTTGCCGCCGCGCACCGCAATCGACACCGCTAAAAATATTGCTGACATTGCACTGCCCTATGCGATCGCTCTGCGAGGCAAGCTGTTGCAGACGGGCGTTACATCATTATCGCAGCCCGATTTTGTGCTGGGTGATGCGTATACCGTCGTACTTCTGATGGCCGCCAGCGATGTCACGCTGCTTCGAGTGGATGTGCCTCCTCTGCCAGCGCACCGCTTGCATTTAGTACTGCCTGCGCTGGTAGAAGACCGCTTGATCGGTGACGCGGCAGATTGCGTGATGGCAGCCGGGAAAGAGCAGGCGGGCAAACGTCCAGTCGCTGTGGTGCAGCGTGACTGGCTGTTGGCATGGACCCGACAGCTGCGTGAATCGGGCGTGCATCGCATACGCGCCTTGCCTGTGCAATTGTGTCTGCCCTTGCAAGCGGATCACCTTGCCGCTGCATTGATGGTGAATGGCGATGCAACTGAACTCGTCATTCGTTATAGCGCAGATGAAGGCATAGGCTTACCGCTGATGGATGCGGATAATGTGACGCTGCCTGATCAGGTGTTGCAGCAGCTTTCTACGATGGCGGGCGAGCGGGTTGCCGATTTATTCTTGCCGCCTGATTTTGTCGGTGAATATCAATCGGCACTGGCCTCGGGCCGTCATTCGGTGAAACTGGGTACGCTGCATGAGCTGACTTGGGCGAGTTTGATCGATGCCGCCAGTGATGCCGAACCCGATTTAATGTCTGGTCTCAGCGAGCCAGATTCTGCGGGCATTCAATGGCAGCGCTGGCGCTGGCCACTGCGCTTAGCCGTGTTGCTGATGCTTGTGAATATCGCCGCATTGCAAATTGACAGCTGGCGCTTGCAGAACGAGGCCGCAGGCTTGCAAGGTGCAATGGCAGATATTTATCAGCGCAGTTTTCCGAATGAGAAGGCAGTACTGGATCCGCTGGCGCAAATGCAGCAAAAAATTGCCGTTTCGCGTCAGCATGCGGGTGAAATGGTGGCTACTGATTTTCTGGCGCTGGCTGCCGCATTCGGTGATGCATGGACGACATTACAAACGCAAACCGGCGCCGGCGCTCAGGCTATTGCAGCACTGGCTTATCGTGACCAGATGCTCGAGGTGCGTTTCAAACCGGCGGTCAAACTATCTATCGAGGCAGCGCAGCCAGTCTTCGCCAATCATGCATTGCAGGTTCGTGCGATGGATGCCGAGGGCGGCGTGAGTGTCTGGCAGGTACGCAGCGTGCCATGAATACCGCTATGGAAATCACCACCAGCACGCGTCAGCGCATTGCGTCTGTCTGGCAGGGGCTGATGCCGCGCGAGCGTCGTCTGATGATGCTGGGTGGCGTGGCACTCGCCGTGCTGCTGAGCTGGTGGTGGGTGATCGACCCTGCCATCAAGATGCGCAAAAAAATGCAACAGCAATTGCCTGAGCTGCGTGCGCAGTCTATGCAGATGCGCATGCTGGCACAGGAAGCAGCCACCCTGCCCGCTGCTTTGCCGGTTGCGCAGTCTTTGTCGCAGCAGGAGATTGAACGCTTGCTGATGGATTCGGGACTCAAGGCGGAGCAAGTCACGCTCGCTGACAGCACGTTCATATTGAATTTTTCCGATGTCCCGTTTTCTGGATTGACCGACTACTTGCAAAAGGCACAGCGCGAGCAGCAACTGACCGTCATCCAAGTCACGATGACGGCGCGTGATCGTATCGACAGGGTGGATGCGAAGATATCCCTGCAGCGACCCTCATGAGGGTGGTATTCATCTGGGTTGTGGCTGCATTGCTGATCGTGATCGTTACGGTTGTCGTCATGCTGCCGGCCGCGTGGCTGGCGCCGGTCCTTGAACAGCAGACAGGCGCTCGGTTCTCATTGGGTGATACCGAAGGCAGCTTGTGGGATGGCTCGGCGTTTCTGGGTGTGGTCAGCGCAGGAGAAAAATCTGCAATAGCTCGGGCGCCGCTCAAGCCATTGTTCCTCGGTCGTTTTCACTGGCGATTGTCACCGATGCTGCTGCTGGGTCGCGTTGATATGCGCATCGAAAACCGTGATGTACTGACTCAGCCTGTCAACCTGCAAGGCAACTGGCGTCAATGGACATTGACGCCCTCGGCCTTGCTATTACCAGCTGAACGTTTGTCTGCATTGGGCGCACCACTTAATACGCTTAAACCATCAGGCCGCATGCGCCTGTCATGGCAGACACTGACGCTGTC
>CANKWG010000003.1 GCA_947487325.1 Oxalobacteraceae bacterium
AGGGACCGGCCATGTGTTCAATTTAGGTCATGGTATTTCTCAATTTACCCCACCCGACGCTGTAACCGCCATGGTGTCAGCAGTCCACGAGATCAGCCGCCAGTTGCGCGCCTGATCAGGCTCATCTAAAGATCGGGGTGCTGTTGTTGCATGTTTTAGCACCTCGATCCGTCCAGTTATGCACAAGTAAGGCACATACCGACCGAATCAAGTACTTGCACAAACTTATCAATCTCGCGTCTAGGTATGAGAGCCAACCCATTGATTCATTTAAATAAATTAATTCAACGATGACTGTTCGTTGATCGGCGGCTTGATCACAGAAAACAAAGCGCGCTAAACGAGGGCACATTGTTCACAAAGATATCCACAGGCAGTTAATAGCCGAAATCAATTTTGGACACCACAAAGAAGCGCGATTGAGTCAGGCCACGGCATTCACGACAAAATCTTGACGGGTTGATAGGATTTTACCGCTCCAAAGGCGATACAAAACAGTGATGGGCTTATGCAAAACGCAGGTAACCAAGCATTGGACAACCCACACTTATTCACAAAAGTAGTCTTGTCAAGATGGCGGAAAAAAAAATCTAAAAATATTCCCTGGGTCTAACAACAATCGCTAAGTCCTTGATTTTTCATGGGCTTACCGTCTGCTTTCCAACGAGTCATTTTGTTGAACACCGCATGAACTCAGCGCTTTGGCTTGTCAAGACCCAGTTACGCACAAAGTTATCCACAGAATTTGTGGATAGCGAAAAAATGTCTTTTGCGCCCGGGATTTAAATCAATTTTTAAAGCATTACATTAAGTTGGGAAGAGGTTGAACAAAGTCGCATTTTTGGGGCAAGCTAGTAGATCTCAAAGTGCCGTTGGCCACAATCCCAAACTCCCGGTACTACTTTTTAATCCCAACCGACTGCATTTCTATCAACGCAGTGCTTCTTTAGCTCAAACTCGCTGTCTATGCCGCCACCCACTCCTCGAATTCTGAAAATGGCGCTGGACACCCCGCTGGCCATCGAATTTGACTATCGATGGCAGCCAGAGTCCGCCGAAGATCCACCTCCGACCGTGGGCCAGTTGGCCCAAGTGCCATTCGGACGCAGAGAAGTCATGGGGCTCATTATTGCGATCCATGAGAGCAGTGATTATGCGCCCGAAAAAATTCGTGACATCACCGCAATACGTTACCAACTACCTGCCTTGTCGACGCATTGGATCGCCCTGTCACGATTCGCGGCTGAATACTACCAGCGCCCGTTAGGCGAAGTGGTCTTGCCCTGCCTGCCAAAAAATCTAAGGGCCTTAAAATCTACGGCACTCGACAGCGCATTGAAGAAAGTCACAGCGCCTGCGAGCTTAACGACTTCAGAACCTTCGCTTGTACCCCAACTCAACCAAGACCAGCAAGCGGCAGTCGATGAAATCACAGCAGTTAGTAGTTACAGCACGACCTTGCTTTTCGGCGTGACCGGCAGTGGAAAAACCGAAGTCTATTTGCGAAGTGCAGAAAAAATTCTTGAGCGCGAACGCCAACAGGGAAGGCGCGCGCAAGTATTGATACTGGTACCCGAAATCAATCTGACGCCACAACTCGAGAACAGCGTACGGGCGCGCTTTCCCGAACTGAATGTGGTTTCACTGCATAGTCAACTCTCCGAGGGCGAGCGCACCCGTAGTTGGCTATCAGCCCACCTCGGGAGTGCTGCCATCGTCCTCGGCACTCGCCTTGCCGTGCTCGCCTCCATGCCCGATCTGAAACTGATCGTCGTCGACGAAGAGCATGACCCCTCGTATAAACAACAGGAAGGTTTACGTTATTCGGCGCGCGATCTCGCGATTTGGCGCGCGCGCGACTTGAACATTCCGGTCGTCCTCGGGTCAGCAACGCCGTCAATGGAGAGCTGGCATCACGCAGAAAGCGGCCGTTATCGAAAACTCGCCCTAACCCAGCGCGCTGCTGCGCAAGCAGTGTTACCCAACATATCGCTGATCGACATGGAGCGAATCAAGGCAAGCGAAGGCTTGGCGCCGCCACTCATTGCCGCTATACGCGAGCGATTAGCGCGTGGCGAGCAATCGCTTTTGTTTCTCAATCGTCGCGGCTACGCGCCTGTCGTGCATTGTGATGCATGTGGGTGGATCAGCAATTGCCAGCGATGTACCGCATTCATGGTGCTGCACAAACCAGAACGTCGTTTGCGCTGTCATCACTGCAGTCTTGAGCTCAGGATACCCGCATCTTGTCCCACTTGCGGCAATGTGGATTTGCAGCCGCTAGGACGTGGCACCCAACGTATTGAAGAATATTTACACACACTGTTCCCTGAAGCGCGCGTGCTTAGAATCGATGCTGACTCCACCAGAAAAAAAGGCAGTGCACAAGCGGCCTTCGAAACGGTACATCGCGGTGAAGTCGATATTCTCCTAGGCACGCAAATGGTCGCAAAGGGCCATGACTTCCAGCGCCTGACGCTGGTGGGAGTCATCAATCCAGATACCGCCTTGTTTTCGCATGATTACCGGGCCGGCGAGCGTTTGTTTGCGCAGCTCATGCAGGTCGCAGGCAGGGCGGGCAGGGCGGGTCAGATGTCCAAGAGTGAAGTGCTGGTTCAAACCCGCTACGCGCAGCATCCGCTGTATCGCGCACTGCTAAAGCATGACTTTCCAGGCTTTGCGTCAGCTACTTTGGAAGAGCGTCGCAGCGCCGGCTTACCACCTTATGTCTTTCAGGCCTTGCTCAGAGCGGAATCAAAAACCTTGACGAATGCTCTGGAATTTTTGCAGCAGGCGCGGGCGCTATTGCCCCATCCTGGTATTGTCATCAATGACCCAGTGCCCATGACGATGACGCGTGTCGCGGGCGTCGAACGAGCGCAGTTATTGCTGGAGTCGAATGCGAGAGCAACCTTGCAGAACTTTCTGAAGCTTTGGGTGCAGGAGCTACGCAAACATCCTAGCCGTCTACGCTGGACGCTCGAAGTCGATCCGATTGATATCTAAGCTCAAAACCGTAGCGAGCTTTGGAACGCGCAAAACGTCTGCAGAAATAAGAGGGAAATACGGTGCATACCGAAGCCCCCGAAATTTCGACGCAAGTGAAATTTTATTGAATCGGCGAATCCAACTGACCTTCTTCGGCCAACTGCCGGATCATACGTATCGTATCGATATCGGATTCTTTATAGGCATTGCGTCGAAAGTCGTTGTAAAAAGATTCTTCTGCTGTTTCAGGCGTATCCAGATGATCATCGTAGGCAAACCTGACAAACAATGCGCCAGCTTGCGGCTCTTCTATTGTCATCGTCAGATCCGACGCAGGTATGTCGTTCTGCTGTGGCACATGGTAATGAACCTGATCCAGCAATTTGAATCGCACTTCATCAATCACCTCGAGTTTTCCGAAGTAAAGCGTGCGTGACATCCCCTCTGCCGAACGCGCTGTAATCTCGCAGCTATCGAGGCCAATAAGAAACAGCGTCGGGCGCTCCGCTCGCAGCACAAGACCGTGCCAAAGTTGGGAGCGGCTGAGCGGGGTAATCATGGGATTACCCAAATTGTTGATTTCGATGAGATGGGTGAATTTCATTGCGGCGTCCTCGTCATGCGCAGTCACTTTATCACGCTCGGCAGCAAGACTTTCGATACAATGACGCGCTTGCCCACCTGCCTCACGCCGATTCCCTCATGCAGCACGGTCTCAACCCTCCACAGCGAATCGCCGTCGACTATATCGATGGCCCTTGCCTCGTACTGGCAGGCGCCGGATCGGGTAAGACACGCGTCATTACGCAGAAAATCGTGCACCTGATTGAGTCTTGCAATTATGAGCCGCGCAACATTGCGGCGCTGACCTTTACTAACAAAGCTGCACTCGAAATGCGCGAGCGGGTTGGCAAACTGCTGCGTGAGCCCGGACAGGCCAAACAACTGACGGTCTCCACATTTCACTCACTTGGTGTCCATATTTTGCGGCGTGAAGCTCAGGCGCTGGGCCTCAAAGAGCGCTTCTCGATCATGGACAGCACTGATTGCTTTGCTATCGTGCAGGATCTGTCGGCGACCACGGACAAAGGTGTCATTCGTCGTATTCAAAATGCCATGTCCCTTTGGAAGAACGCATTGCTCACGCCTGAGCAAGCGGTGGCTCAAGCAAGCACCGAAGATGAGGCTCAGGCAGCGCGTATTTATCGCAGCTATGTTGCGACCTTGTCGAGTTATCAGGCCGTTGATTTTGACGATCTCATTCGCTTGCCTGTCGAACTGTTTCGTCAGGATGAGGCCGCACGGGATCGCTGGCAGCGCCGGCTTCGCTATCTTCTGCTCGATGAATATCAGGACACCAATACCTGTCAGTACGAACTCGTGAAGCTGCTGGTCACCGGACCTGGCAAGAAACCCATGTTCACGGCCGTCGGTGATGATGATCAGGCGATTTATGCATGGCGTGGCGCGACTATGGAAAACCTGCGCACGCTTCAGGATGATTTTCCTGATTTAAAGCTCATCAAGCTCGAGCAAAACTATCGCTCCAGCACCCGTATTCTTCAAGCGGCCAATGCCGTCATCGCCAACAATCCGAAGTTATTCGAGAAATCACTTTGGTCCGAGCATGGAGCAGGCGATCCGGTCAAGGTAATGGCCATGGACGATGACGAAGCCGAAGCGGATCAGGTGGTCATCATGCTTTCTGCTCACAAGTTTGAACGCCGTGCGAAGTTTTCTGATTATGCGATTCTGTATCGCGGCAATCACCAATCGCGCGCGCTGGAAAAAGCCTTGCGCCGTGAGCGCATCCCGTATGTGATGTCAGGGGGTCAGAGTTTTTTTGATCGCGCTGAAATCAAAGACATCATTAGTTATCTACGACTCATTGCGAATACGGATGATGATCCAGCGTTCATCCGTGCTGTGACGACGCCACGTCGCGGCGTAGGCCAGGCCACGCTGGAAGCGCTGGGCGAATTTTCCCGGCAATGGCAATGCTCATTATTCGAAGCGGTATTCAAGGGCGGTATCGAGGCGCGCATGAATGAACGCCAGCTAGCACCCTTGCGCGAGTTCTGTGATTTCATCAATCAGCTCGAAGCCCGTGCAACGCGCGTCGGTGCGGCAGGTACCGGAGAAAATGCCGGTGCCGTTCTGGATGACATGATGAAAGTCATCGACTATGAAGTTTATTTGTATGCCACATTCGATGACAAACAGGCGCAAGAGAAATGGCAAAACGTACTCGATTTCACCGGATGGCTGAAAGAAAAAGGCAACGGCGGTCGTGATCCAGATGGCCCTGAAAAATCGCTGCTCGAGCTCACGCAAATGGTGGCGCTGATGAGCATGCTGGAGGGCCGCGATCAGGAACCCGATGCCGTGCGCCTGTCCACTTTGCACGCAGCCAAGGGACTGGAGTTTGGTCATGTGTTCATGATCGGTGTTGAAGAAGGCATCCTGCCGCATAAGGGTGATCCGGATGCGCCGGCCGAACTGCTGGTGCAACGCATCGAAGAGGAACGCCGGCTCATGTATGTCGGCATTACGCGTGCGCAGCGCAGCCTGACGCTTACCTGGTGCAAGAAACGCAAACGGGCACGCGATAGCATGCCTTGCGAAGTATCTCGTTTCATCAAGGAGATGCGCCTGGACGAGGGCGACGCCCTGCCCGAGGAACACGAGGTAATGACACCTCAGGACAGGCTGGCTGGCCTCAAGGCCTTGTTGCAAAAGCCCAGAGCGGCCTGATTCATGCCTGATCATGGTAAGTCAGGGAGTGGCTTTCGTAACCCCCACAACCTTCCCGTCAAAGTCTGCGTGCAATGCGCGCGACCATTTACCTGGCGCAAAAAGTGGGCGTCAAATTGGCCCGAGATCAGGTATTGCTCCGACGCCTGTCGCAAACTGGCGCCCCGAGCCACCAAGCCAAGCACATAATTCAATGTCGCTGCCTGCAGACCCGAAAAGTCTGTATCGAGGCGGTCGACGTAGCATAAAATTCACCCGTCAATTCTCTGCGAAACCCCAGGTAGTCAAACCAATGAAAGCATGACCATGGAACTCGATGAACGGCTGGTCAACCTCGAGATCAAGCTCGCCAGTCAGGATGATCTTCTCGATACCCTGAATCAGACTATCTATCGTCAGCAGAAAAAGATCGATGAACTCGATGCGCTATGCGCAGCGCTGGCACGTCGCATGACTGAATTACCCACACAGGCAAGCGGCTCGCTACCGCATGATAAGCCACCGCATTACTGATCTAATGATGAACGAAAAAATTCTGGCGTCATTGCGCGCCGAACTCAATGAGCAAACAGCGCAAATGCAATGGAGTGAACTGGAGCGCTATTTCGCAGGTGGCACCCTGATCAGTGTCGCGGCTGAACTTGACCTGATTGATGTCGGCGCGCGTATCGCGGCTGATGACAAGGCAAGTGTGCAGGACTGGATGAAGGCAGAGCTCTTGCATCGCGTGAACGATGCGCAGGCCCTGCAATGGCTGGCTCAGGATGCCTTGTTATGGACGGTGGTGGTCAAGCCCTGGATACTTGTTCAGCATGAGCGCCGGGTCCCGGCGGATGCTGCCCATTGATGCATGAATACTCAAAAGCGCGAGTGAGCCCATGAGCATCAGCTGGTTCTTCACGAATTTGCTGGCAGCTTTTGTGTTGCCGCCATTGTCGTTGGTGATTCTGGGTGGCCTAGGCTGGTGGCTGTCAAAGCGTTTTCGATTTACGGGAAACGCTATCATCATTACGTCAATCGGCCTGCTGCTGGCTCTGTCCACCGGTGCCGGGTCGCGTTTGCTGGTGGCGCCGCTGGAAAACCGTTTGCTTCCGGTACCGAACCCAAAGATGGTCGATGCAAAGGCGATCGTGATTCTTGGTGCTGGCCGTTCGTTTGCTGCGCCCGAGGATGGCAATCGGCATCAACCCAGCACACAGACACTGGCGCGATTGCGCCATGGAGCGCGCCTTCACCGCCTGACGGGCTTACCCGTGCTCGTCAGTGGCGGCGCACCTGACCGGGGCGGCGAGAGTGAGGCAGCCGTGATGGCAAGGGCCTTGCGAGAAGATTTTCAAATTCCGGTGCGCTGGATTGAAGATACGTCTGAGAACACGGCACAAAATGCCGCGCATGCAGCGACGATGTTGCGAGAGGCGGGCATTGATCGCGTATTGCTCGTCACCGATGCAATTCATATGTCGCGTGCGATGCAGATATTTTCTGGGACTGGTTTGTCCCCGGTGCGGGCCCCCACCGATTTTTTTTCTCGAAAAAATTTGTCGGCGGAGGACTTCATTCCGAATCCTAGATTCTTAAAGCAGAGTCATTACGCATTGCATGAATGGATAGGTATGCTCTGGTATCGACTCAGGCACTAAGCAGGCCATTATATTTTTTCAGACAAGAATCGCGGCGGCGATCCACAAACAAAAATCCCGGCATGCACATCACAAGCCGGGATTTTTTGTCAGAAAAAACGACGTTTTACTTTGCTGCGGGTTCCTTGAACTTTGCACCACTCGCGTTGGCCATGTGTACTACAGCGCGTGCGATTTCAAGATCATCGAGATCAGGATTGCCGCCTTTGGCGGGCATGCCGCGGATGCCCTTGATCGCGTGCGACACCAGCGTGTCGTAGCCTTGTCCAATGCGCTTGGACCATGCGCCGCCGTCACCCATTTTTGGAGCGCCGGCAGCACCACTGCCATGACAGGCAACGCATGCAGCGTTATAAACTTCAGCGCCTGCCTTTAGCTGGCGTGGTGCGCTTGCATCCACCAACGTAAAGCCTTCATCAGCGACTGGCTTCAAACGTGCCGCGATCGCTTCCGGTGATTGTCCATTGGAGCCGGCACCAACTTTCGGTGCGCTGTCTACGTATTTCACCAGCAATACGATGACAATAATAGGAACCACAAAGCCGGCCACTACGGCGGCGATTAATTGGTTAGGTGTTTTAACAACGGATTCGTGCTCGTCGTGCGCGTCGCTCATGATGTCCTCGGAGTATATTCAGCCTGCTGCACGGTCGTCTTGGGCCATGTGACCAGCCGGCTTGGCTAGCTAAGAATTACAAGCCCGTGATTATAGACGAAGCGCTACAATTTGACCTTGTGCGGCTCGTCGCTTCGTGGACTGCCCGACCGAAACCCGGTATCCTTGCCGCTCTTCTGAAGTACCCAAACCGCGCGGCTGTAGCTCAGTGGATAGAGTATTGGCCTCCGAAGCCAAGGGTCGCTGGTTCGATTCCAGCCAGCCGCGCCAGCCCCCAAGAGCTCTTTCCAGACACATCGGCCCCATGCATTGCGCCGACGGTGTGCACTGTGGGGTCGAATGAGGCGGGCACTATCTGCGTTTAGTGCTTGACGCTCTTTTCAGCTGCGCTTTCCGCCCTTTAGAGGGACCCCTGTCGGTCCTGCGATGTGGCCTTCGATCCCCACCGATCAGCCCGCCCAATCAAACTGATAGATAACGGATTCAAAATCCGCTCAGGGCTGCTTCTCATCCCGTAGCAGTTTGAAATGGAAAGGCGTCGCCTTATCAGCGGTATCAATGCGGATGAGTACGGCATCGGCCTGACTTTCTCCCGGTACCACCACCCGAACCAGCTGACTGAGCGGGTTGCCCTTGGCGTCCTTGAGCGGACGGTCGGTCAGATACTGGTGCGTATCGCCCTGAATCAGCAGCACTGGCTTTTCCCATGCGGCGACTTCTTCTGCGAGTACCGCGTTCCAGCGTACGAACCCCGAGCCTTTTCGGGGCTCGCCGAAGAACGTGTCTGCCTGCATAGCCAGCACCACCGCTTCATCCCTATTGGCTTTTGCTTCGGCAAAAGTCTCCTTCAGCCACGCAATATTTGCGTACTCGCGCGCTGCAAACTCACTGGAGGAGGGTAGACCTGGTTGCAGATTATTGTTCGAGCCCACCAGGTGCAGGGTTGCAAAGCGCACTTTGCCTTGCGACCAGCGACGATTTTCTACAAAGGAGGTAAATGATTTTTGGCTGGACTGCGTCTGCAAAGGCAGTCGTTGTTTGCCCAGACTTTCGCTCGGCGAAAAAAACAGCTGACGAATTTTTTCCAGACGCTCCAGCGGATCGTAGCGACCATTGCTGACCCGGTGGCAGTCTGTCCACTCATTGTCGCCGGGCGTATAAATCAGTGCGCGATCAAATCGGTCAAACAGCTGTCGCACGCTCAGAAAAGTTTCATCTGAACAGACAGTGCTGCCAGATTTGATGTCGCCCACGTGTATCGTGAACGACAGCGGCTGACCATTAAGTTTGTGAATCAGCCCAGCAAATTCTTCATGCGGTCCATAGGGAAGATCGCCAATGGCCGCGAAAGTAAACGACTGGGCGAATACTGAGGCAGGAAAAATCAGCGCGCTGGTCAACGCCAATGCGTTGAAGACTCTGGAAGCAAGCATAAGCGGGTCCGGTGATGACATCGTGCATCAGGGTGATGCCGACATGACCCGCCGATTCTACCGAACATTTCAGAATCGGTAGCCCACCATCACGCGACCCACCGTCGATTTAAGATGCAAGCTCTCGCTGCACACTTGCAAAGGAGTGCGCGAAAGAGCGACGCGGACATTATTTACCGCGCATCAGCCCTGACAGTCGCACTAGGTAATCCCGACACCGTACATAGTCACCCGGCATCACGGCCTGGCAGTCCAGTCTGGCGCGAGCGAAGTCCATATCGTCGACGATGGCCACCGACCATCCGATGTAACGATTGAGCAGAGCATCCAGTTGCGTCGGATTTGTGTGCAAGCGCCATTCGCTCTCGCCAAGTTGAATTAATGCATAGAGTGGTGCCGGGTCGCGATAGGGTATCTGGTCCAAGGTGCGAAACTGGGTGGGAATTTGCTGGCGATTGTTGTCAACGATGCTGTCGATATCAGAGAGGTGCATGCGACACGCTATTTCGGTATGCGCGTTTTCGCAGCTATCGCGAATACCTCCAAATATTTTTGACATCGGATAGAGCACATAGTGATCCGGGAGAAAGCGCTCGATGACCTCGTGTATCCATTCCCAGTGCGCCGCGAGCGCCGACTGTAAAGTGAGTGCATCAAGTTCTGTCAAAGCATTAAGCACAGCGCTATCACGATGCGGTAGCTGTGCAGGACGTAAAAGCACAGCCGGCCGTACACTGGACTTCATCGGCACCTTGGCCTTCTGTTTCATTTGAAACGAAAGGAAATCCATGTACAGACGACACGCAGCGGGTTCTCGCTGTTGTGTACATCGCTGTCGCGCTGTGTCGAAAAATAATGACGATGATGTGACCTTGGCCCGCAATGGTACAAACATCGCCAGCTTGCGCTCTATGCGTTGCCAGTCCTGCTGTATTGCCAATTGAAACGCGGTCTCATCACGCGCCAGCAAGGTATCCAGCGGACGAGGATTTCGATAGGGCAGATCAGCGAGCGAGAGTGTTTGTGCCAGAGCGACAGAGCAGAGAAACGACTGCCAGAACAGTATTACCAACAACATTACCATCAGCAGACATCGTCGCAATGGCATGCTTATCACATTGATTCGCCCAAAAGAGTTCATGCCCCATGATGGCGGCCTTGGGGTGGGCAGCCCTTGAGGCGTGTCTAGTGATTGGCAGAACGTCGCATCAGCAAATTCGGATACAAATCTTCAATGATTGCAGCGCCATGCTCGAGTACAAAGTACCGGAAGGCTTCTGCAGCGGGCGAGGGGTTGCCCCGATTGAGCGCAACGACATGCCAAGTTCGTGAAATCGGTGTGTCATCAATATCGAGTATCGCAATCTTGCCGTAGGTTTTTTCTAGGCCGACGGTATGCAGAGACACAAAGGAAATCCCAAGGTTTGCCATCACCGCTTGTTTAATGCTTTCCGTGGACGACATTTCCATAGATACGGGCGGTGTCAGACCGCGCTCTTGTAAAAATCGTTCCATGATGAGGCGTGTGCCCGAGCCTTCTTCCCGAGAAATCAATTCGACCTGATTAAGCGCCGAGGCAGAGATGCTTTGTTCCTTGGACAACGGATGATCGGGACTGGCGATAAAGGCATGTGGGTGCGGTGCGAATGCTTCAATACGCGTATCCAGATCAGCGGGGGTGCGGCCCATGATTGCAATATCGATATCGCCATCACGCAGCATCTCAATCATCTGATCGCGGTTGCGTACTTCAATTTTGATTTGCAGGCCGAAATGTTCTTCGCGAAAGCGCGAGAGTAGCTGGGGAACAAAATACTTCGCCGTACTGACCAGCCCGATTTTCAGCGTGCCACCCTGAGTACCGCGTAGTTTGGACAGCATGACTTCTGCTTCCCGTAAATTCAGTGCGACACGTTTCACGTAGACCAGAAAGTACTCGCCGGCCGTCGTTAACTCGACCCGCCGTCCCACCCGAGAAAACAGCGCCACCCCCAAATCCCCCTCGAGCTCCTTGATTTGCATCGAAACGGCCGGCGCAGTCAGGTTTAATTCTGTTGCCGCTTTGCTAAAGCTGGCGTGACGCGCCGCGCTAAGGAAAATGCGCAATTGGCGCATGCTCAGGTTTCTGAGGAGTTTTAGACTTTTCATAAGAGCAATAGATCAGAATATCTGATTAGTATGCAAATGATAGATGAATATACCTTAACAGATGAAAACTATACATTCCAGTCACCGCTTGCTCTAATGCGTTCATTCTTGACTGGCATTGTTCATTGTTGATCAGCCAAGGATACAAATGACGTACCAGCATGCGTCCCGCCCATCAGGCGCTTAACAGGAGACTGCAATGAACAAACCCGTCGAAGGCCGCATCACTGATATGAAAGAGCGCTACAAGGGTGGCGTTCTGAAATACGCACAAATGGGCTACTGGCGCCCTGATTACACACCGAAAGATACCGATTTTATTTGTGTCTTCCGTATTACGCCTCAGGAAGGTGTTGATTCCATTGAAGCTGCCGCGGCAGTGGCTGGAGAATCATCGACCGCGACCTGGACCGTGGTGTGGACCGACTTGTTGACTGCGCATGAGGATTATCAGGCTAAAGCTTTCCGTGTCGATACCGTGCCAGGCACGGGCCCTGGCACCGATAAGGAACAGCAGTATTTCGCCTACATCGCTTACGACATTGTTCTGTTTGAAGAAGGTTCAATCGCCAACGTTACTGCCTCACTGATAGGCAATGTGTTTTCGTTCAAGCCACTCAAAGCAGCGCGCCTAGAAGATATTCGTATACCCGTCGCTTACGTAAAAACATTCAAAGGCCCACCAACCGGCATTATCGTCGAGCGTGAGCGCCTGGATAAATTCGGCCGCCCCCTTTTGGGCGCGACGATGAAGCCCAAGTTGGGCCTCTCCGGTAAAAACTACGGCCGCGTTGTTTACGAAGGCCTGACGGGTGGACTTGATTTCACCAAAGACGATGAAAACATCAATAGTCAGCCCTTCATGCACTGGCGCGATCGTTTTCTGTTCTGTATGGAGGCCGTTAATCGCGCGCAGGCAAACACCGGTGAGATCAAGGGCCACTATCTCAACATTACGGCCGCGGACATGGAAGAAATGTATGCGCGGGCAGAGTTCGCTAAGTCGCTAGGCTCTAACATCATCATGGTCGACTTGATTATTGGCTGGACCGCTATTCAGTCGATTTCTAACTGGAGCCGCAAGAACGACATGATCTTGCACATGCATCGCGCAGGTCACGGCACCTACACGCGTCAAAAAAATCATGGTGTTTCATTCCGAGTGATGGCCAAGTGGCTGCGTTTAGCCGGTGTCGACCATCTGCACGCTGGTACCGCCGTCGGCAAACTCGAAGGCGATCCGATGACCGTTCAGGGCTATTACAACGTCTGCCGCGAGAGCTACAACAAGCAAGATCTTTCACGCGGCTTGTTCTTCGATCAGGACTGGTGCGATATGAAGAAAGTCATGCCAGTGGCCTCAGGCGGTATTCACGTGGGTCAGATGCATCAGCTCGTTGATTTGTTTGGCGATGACGTCGTGCTGCAGTTTGGCGGCGGCACTATTGGCCACCCGGACGGTATTCAGGCGGGCGCTATTGCCAACCGCGTGGGCCTCGAGGTCATGATCAAGGCACGTAATGAAGGCAAGGACATCATTAATGAAGGTCCAAGCATTCTGAAAAACGCAGCCAAGACCTGCAAACCGCTCGAAAAGGCCCTGGAGACCTGGAAAGATGTGTCCTTCAATTACACATCGACCGATACACCCGACTTCGTCGCCACACCGACTGCGTCATAAATCAGAGACCTTACAAGGAGCATCACTATGCGCATCACACAAGGACAATTTTCCTTCCTGCCGGATCTGACTGATGACGAGATTCGCGCTCAAATCGATTACGCCATCGGCAAGGGCTGGGCGGTTTCCGTTGAATGGACCGACGACCCACATCCGCGTAACTGCTATTGGAACATGTGGGGCATTCCCATGTTTCAGATCAAAGATGGCGCCGCAGCGCTGTATGAAGTCAATGCCTGTCGCAAAGCGCATTCCGAGGTGTACATCAAGGTCAACGCCTTTGATAACACCCGCGGCGTCGAATCCATGGTCATGAGCTTCATTGTTCAGCGTCCATCGTACGAGCCTGGATTCGGACTGCAACGTACTGAGGAAGCAGGTCGCAATATTCGTTACACCACGATTAGCTACGCGACTCAGCGTCCAAGCGGTGAACGTTACTCTTCCTAAGACAGGAGCCCCAAGATGAATGCGCCGACATCGCCAGCCTCTATCGACCTGCAGCAAATACTGCGTGACGCCGAGGTACAGCCCGTCATCGATCAGCTTGAAAATGAGCTGATCGGGTTGGCGCCGGTGAAGGCGCGCATTCGGGAAATCGCCGCCTTTCTTGTGGTCTCGCGTGCGCGTGCGGCCATGGGTTTGGAAGCGGCGACACCCAGTCTGCACATGTGCTTTACCGGGAATCCCGGGACAGGAAAAACCACCGTTGCTTTGCGAATGGCAGAAATTTTGCACCGACTGGGATACGTGAGAAAAGGTCATGTGGTGTCGGTGACGCGTGATGACCTGGTGGGCCAATACATCGGTCACACCGCACCCAAGACAAAAGAAATTCTGAAGAAAGCCATGGGCGGCGTTCTATTCATTGATGAAGCCTACTACCTCTATCGCCCTGAGAATGAGCGCGATTATGGTCAGGAGGCCATCGAGATTCTTTTGCAAGTGATGGAAAACCATCGTGATGATCTGGTTGTCATTCTGGCCGGATACAAAGATCGGATGGATACCTTCTTTCAGTCTAACCCGGGCATGTCATCACGTATTGCGCATCATATTGATTTCCCTGACTACGGTGAGCCAGAGCTTTTGCAAATCGCCGGCAAAATGGTCGGTGCGATGAATTATCGCTTTGATGATGAAGCTAGCAAGGCGATGGATGAGTACATTCACTTGCGTCGCCAGCAGCCGCATTTTGCGAACGCACGCTCGATACGTAATGCCCTTGATCGCGCGCGGCTACGTCAAGCAAACCGCTTGTTCCAGCTGGCAATGGAAGGCTCTGTCAGCGTGACTGCTGATGATTTGTCGACCCTCAGTGGTGCAGACATTCGTGCATCCCGGGTATTCACCGGTGGACTGGCAGAAAAAAAATAAACAGGAGTCACTATGCATCAAGGCCGCACCACTTTATCGAAGTTCCTGATCCAGCAGCTCAAGGGTGCGCCCGAGCAAAGTGATCTGGCCGCGCTGTTGGTGGATATCGCCGCTGCTGTAAAAGCAATCTCAGCCATGACTGCCAAAGGTGAATTGGGCGGCGTATTGGGTAGCCTCGACAGTACCAATGTGCAGGGCGAGACACAGAAAAAACTCGATGTGATGTCTAACCAAGCTTTCATCAACACCTTTTCGATGGGTGGTTTGGTTGCCGGTCTCGCTTCGGAAGAAAACGACGACCCCGTCGAAATTGACTCACGAGATGGCGGCGGTCGCTTTCTGGCCGTGTTCGATCCGCTTGATGGCTCTTCCAATATCGATGTGAATGTATCCGTCGGTTCTATTTTTTCGGTGCTGCGTGCGCCTGAAGGTCGCGCGCCTGCCATCACTGACTATCTGCGTCCCGGCAAACATCAACTCGCTGCAGGTTATGCAATCTATGGCCCCTCCACGATGTTTGTGCTGACGGTCGGCAAAGGCACGCATGGCTTTACCCTCGATCGCGAAGTGGGCAATTTCATCCTCACGCATCCACACCTGCAGATCCCCGAGGACACCAGCGAATTCGCGATCAATGCCAGCAACGAGCGCTTTTGGGAGCCGCCCGTGCAACGCTATGTCGCCGAGTGCAAGAACGGCAGCACCGATGTGCGCCAACGTGATTTCAATATGCGCTGGATCGCCAGCATGGTGGCGGATATTCATCGCATTCTCATGCGTGGCGGTGTCTTCATGTATCCGCGTGATACCAAAGATCCGTCCAAGGAAGGACGTTTGCGTTTGATGTACGAGGCTAATCCGATGAGCTTTGTGGTGGAGCAGGCTGGCGGTATTGGCTCGACTGGGCGCATGCGCATTCTTGACATCGAACCCGAGCAGATTCATCAGCGTGTGCCCGTCATCATTGGTTCGCGCAATGAAGTCGAGCGACTCGAACGCTATCACCGTGACTACGATAGCGGCGTCGATGAAAAATACAGTTCGCCATTGTTTCAGGAGCGCTCGCTGTTTGCGAGCTAATTGCCGCGACGTCGCTGCCACTATAAAAATTAAATTCTCAGGAGACCTCTGTGTCGGTTAAACATCCCATCGTCGCGATCACCGGTTCCTCGGGTGCGGGTACGACCACTGTCATGAAAAGCTTTCAGCACATCTTTCGCCGGGAACAGATTAAGGCGCAGATTTTGGAAGGCGATTCCATGCACCGCTACAACCGCTTGGAAATGCGGGAAGAAATGAAAAAGCAGCAGGCAGCGGGTAACACGGGCTACAGCCATTTCAGCCCTGAAGCCAACATTCTTGGCGAACTCGCCGACACATTTAAAAAATTTGGTGAAGCCGGCATAGGGCGCGTGCGCAGATACATACACGACGATATTGAAGCTGCGCAATTGAATCAGTCGCCGGGTACGTTTACGCCTTGGCAGGAAATGGAGGCCGGCGCGGAACTCTTGTTCTATGAAGGTCTGCATGGCGGTTATGTCGGTGATGACGCGGACGTTGCAAAGCATGTGGATTTGCTGGTTGGCGTGGTACCCATCATCAATCTTGAGTGGATACAAAAGCTGCATCGCGATCAGAACATGCGCGGCTATTCACAGGATGCGGTGATGGACACGATCTTGCGCCGTATGCCGGATTACATGCGTCATATTTGCCCGCAGTTTTCGCGCACGCATGTGAATTTTCAGCGTGTGCCGACGGTAGATACCTCCAATCCCTTCATTGCCAAAGACATTCCCAGTGCCGATGAAAGCATGGTGGTGATTCGGTTCGCCAATCCCAAGGGCATTGATTTTCCGTATCTGATGTCCATGATCGAGCGCTCATGGATGACGCGGCCGAATACGTTCGTTATCCCTGGCGGGAAAATGGGGCTGGCGATGCAATTAATTTTTACGCCGATGATTTTGCGTTTGATGGACAGGAAGCGGCGAATTTAAACAGGCCGATCAGCACTTGAAATTCTGTTCGCCGACACGCGTTGGTGGGATCGAAAGAGCCGCAATAAAAATTTCGCCATAAGGCCTTACTATGCAATCCACTCAAGCTGGCGCCAGAGAACGCGCCAACGCCATTCGCTTTCTCGCGATTGACGCAGTCAACAAAGCAAAATCCGGCCACCCGGGTGCGCCTATGGGCATGGCAGATATTGCCGAAGTCTTGTGGCGTCATCACCTGCGACATAACCCAACCAATCCTCAGTGGGTAAATCGTGATCGCTTTGTGCTCTCTAACGGTCACGGCTCCATGCTGATCTATGCGCTGCTGCATTTGACAGGCTATGAGCTCAGCATCGACGACCTCAAGCAATTCCGCCAGCTGCACAGTAAGACACCGGGCCATCCGGAAGTCGACATTACACCGGGTGTTGAAACGACCACTGGTCCACTGGGTCAGGGATTGGCGAATGCGGTCGGCATGGCCCTGGCAGAAAAAATTCTCGCGCGCCGTTTCAATCGCAATGGTCACACCATCGTTGACCATCGCACTTGGGTTTTTCTTGGCGACGGTTGTCTGATGGAAGGCGTCAGCCACGAAGCTTGTTCATTGGCGGGCGTGTGGGGCCTCGACAAGCTGGTTTGCTTCTACGACGACAATGGTATTTCCATCGACGGTCATGTCCAAGGTTGGTTCCGCGACGATACGGCTGCGCGTTTCCGCGCTTATGGCTGGCATGTCATTGGCCCTATCGACGGTCATGATGCAAACGCAGTGGAGCAGGCCACACTCGAAGCCAAACAGGTCATCGGCAAGCCCACGCTGATCATCTGCCGTACACAGATAGGCTGGGGTTCACCCAACATGGTGGGCACCCATGATGTGCATGGCGCGCCGCTGGGTGACAAAGAAACCGAAGCGACGCGCGCAGCCTTGGATTGGCCGCACGCGCCCTTCGAGATACCCGAAACATTACGCAGCGCGTGGAATGCCCAAGCCACTGGCATCGCGCTGGAGGCCAAATGGCAACATGATTTCAGTGCTTATGCCAAAGCCCATCCGCAGCTGGCCGCCGAATTTCTGCGTGTGACGCGTCGTGAGTTGCCAGGTGACTGGCCCGAACTGAAACAATCACTTCACGCGCTAGCCAACGGCATTACTGCGCCGACCGCTAGCCGCAAATCCAGCCAGCAAATGCTCGATTTGCTAGTGGCCGGTGTGCCGGAGCTTCTCGGCGGGTCCGCCGACTTGACGGGCTCCAATCTCACCGCCGGCAAGACCAGCCGCGCCTGGCACGATCATCAGGACGGCGATGCTAACTATTTGTCGTATGGCGTGCGTGAATTTGGCATGGCCGCGATCATGAACGGTGTGGTGTTGCACGGCGGGCTCGTGCCTTATGGCGGCACATTTGCGGTGTTTTCGGATTACGCGCGCAACGGTATGCGCATGAGCGCGCTGATGAGACAGCGTGTCATTTACGTACTTACCCATGACTCCATCGGTCTCGGCGAAGACGGGCCCACGCACCAACCCGTCGAGCATGCCGCCAGTCTGCGCCTGATACCCGGCCTTGATCTGTGGCGGCCTTGTGATGGCATGGAAACGGCCGTGGCATGGACTAGCGCCATCGAGCGTCATGACGGGCCGTCGGCGCTGATGCTCTCTCGACAGAATCTTCCGCAGGTCTCCGGCGCAATTGAGCCCGCGACGATCGCCAAAGGTGGCTATGTGCTTTCGGATTGCGAGGGAACTCCGGAAGCGGTGCTGATTGCCACAGGATCTGAAGTGATGCTGGCAATTGAAGCGCAGCAAACGCTCAAGGCAAATGGCAGACAGGTACGCGTTGTCTCCATGCCTTGCACTGCAAGGTTTGACGCACAGTCCATTGGCTATCAGCAGCAAGTTTTACCGGAGGGCGTGCGTCGCATCGCCGTCGAGGCCGGTCATCCTGATTATTGGCGCAAGTATGTCGGCTTGTCCGGTGCCGTTATCGGCATTGCGCGTTTTGGCGAATCCGCACCTGCGGCACAGGTGTACGACACCCTAGGCATCACCAGCGCGCAAATCGTTGCGGCTGTTTGAGGAGAAAAAATGGCACTCGTTATGTATGACCTGGATGGCACGCTGCTCGAGACGGCAGGTGAAATCGCACAGGCGGTCAATCTCACGCTCAAAGAGTTCAATCACGGCAGCGTCAGCCAAGAACAAGTGCGCAGCTGGATAGGTCACGGCACTGGCTGGTTGATGAAGACCGCATGGCAGCACACCGAAGGTCCGGATGTTGAACCCTGGGATGACGTAATGGCACGTTTCATTCATCACTACGAAGCGACAGCGGGCACAACCAGCACCGTGTTCCCGTACGTACTCGAGACACTCCAAAAAGCGCGTGACTATGGTGTAAAGCAAGCGATTGTTACCAACAAAGAGCGTCGTTTTACTGATCGTATTTTGGAAAAACACGGCTTACAGAATGCTTTTGAGCTCGTCATTTGTGGTGACTCGCTGGCAGTAAAAAAACCTAACCCGGCTGTCATTGATCACTGTCTTGCCACGCTGGGTGCGACGCAAGGCGAATCATTGTTTATTGGCGATTCAGAGATCGACGTTTCAACCGCCAAGGCGGCCGGTGTCGTCTGCTGGGCCGTACCGTATGGTTACAACATGGGCCGCCCCATCGCCGATGCGATGCCAGATCGCATCGTGCCCGATATTCGTGAAGTGCCGAATTATTTCCGGCATCTCTGACGCGCGCCTGCAGCGCATTAAAAAATACTTTCGGAGGAAACACCATGGCATTGATCTCCTTGCGGCAGTTGCTAGACCATGCGGCTGAGCATCACTACGGCCTGCCAGCCTTCAACGTCAACAACATGGAGCAGATCCACGCCATCATGCAGGCCGCTGCCGAATGCGATAGCCCGGTGATTCTTCAGGCATCGGCAGGCGCACGCAAATATGCGGGCGAGCCGTTTCTGCGCAAGCTAGTCGAAGCCGCACTCGAGCAGTATCCTGATATCCCGGTCTGTATGCACCAGGACCATGGTGCGTCGCCAGCTGTGTGTCAGGGATCGATACGCAGCGGTTTCTCCAGCGTGATGATGGATGGCTCGCTCAAAGAAGACGCAAAAACGCCGGCGGACTATGACTACAACGTCAACGTCACACGACGCGTCGTCGAGATGGCGCATGCCGTTGGCGTATCCGTCGAAGGTGAACTGGGTTGTCTGGGCTCACTGGAAACAGGTCAGGCTGGTGAAGAAGATGGCGTAGGCGCCGAAGGCACACTCGATCACTCGCAGTTGCTGACAGATCCCGATGAAGCGGCGCAGTTTGTGGCGGCCACTGACGTTGATGCACTGGCCATCGCGATCGGCACCAGTCATGGCGCTTATAAATTCAGTCGTCCACCGACCGGTGACATTCTGGCGATTGATCGCATCAAGGCGATCAACCAGCGTATTCCGAGTACCCACCTCGTCATGCACGGCTCATCGAGCGTACCGCAGGAATATCTGGCGATGATTCGTCAGTACGGCGGTGATATCAAAGAAACCTACGGTGTACCCGTGTCAGAGATCGTCGAAGGTATCAAGCACGGTGTACGCAAAGTCAACATCGACACCGACATTCGTCTGGCCATGACGGCGGCGATGCGCAAGGCTATGGCTGACAAGCCCGATGAATTCGATCCACGTGCTTTTTTGAAAGCAGCCACTGCTGCAGCAAAATCGGTTGTGCGTGATCGTTTCGAAGCCTTTGGCTGTGCCGGCAAGGCCTCCAAAATCAAACCCATGACCATGGATCAGATGGCCAGCCTGTATCAAAAAGGCGCGTTGCGGGCGCAGGTGCACTGAGTATGATTCGGCCAGGCGAGCATAGGCATGTGCTATTTGATGTCGATGGCACGATCGCCGAGACTGAGGGAAACGCACACTTGCCGGCTTTTAATCGGGCGCTGAAGGAAGCGGGATTGTCTTGGCACTGGACCTCGGCCGATTACAAGCATTTACTCAAGACCACGGGTGGCTTCGAGCGCCTGTTGCGTTTTGCGTCTGAGAATGGTCACGATGTCGACGCGTTGCGGGATACGCTGGCTGCGGTCCACAAAAACAAGAATCGCCACTTCGCTGACATCATGGCTTCTGGCGCCGTATTGCCGCGTGCGGGCTTCGGTGATCTTGTGATGAGTCTTGCTCGCAATAACATCGGCTGGTCTGTCGTTACCACGACCAGTCGCGGCAACTGGGAAGCGCTGTGGAACTATTCGTTGGCGCCACTGGGTTTGCCCTCACCAGAAGTTATCGTGTGCGGCGAAGATGTGTCGGCCAAAAAACCGGACCCCGAAGCCTATCTGATTGCCCTCAAGCGCTTGAATATGCCGGCAGCTGAATGTTGCGCGATTGAAGATTCCCGCAACGGACTACTCGCCGCCCGCGCCGCCGGTTTGGAAGTTGCCATCGTGCGCAGTGAGTTTTTTGCTGATGAAAATTTTTCCGAAGCGACTCGACTGGTTGACGAACTTCATGAATTGTCTCTCACCGACAAAGCAAATCGCTTCGATGAATAGATAAAAATCAGCGGGTCAGAGCAGCGGGTTGAGGCGGACGATGGTGAGATTCAAATACGCAGCCACGCTTACCCAAGCTAGATAGGGCAGCATCAGCAGACTCGATCTTGGGGAATAACGCAAAGGCAGCAGTATCAGCGGCACGATGGACAGCCACAAGGTGACGACTTCGATCAGCGCAAGATCCGGGCGCTGCATTTTGAAAAACAACAGACTCCACAGCACATTCAGCGCACAGTTGATCAGCAGCGCGATCAAAAACAAGCGACGCTGTCTGGTATCACCCAAACGCCAAGCGCGCACGCCGGCAATGCCGGTAGTGATGTAGATCAGCGTCCAGATCGGTCCGAAGGCCCAATCCGGCGGTTGCCATGTGGGTTTGATGAGACTGAAGTACCACGGCCCGATTTCCGTGACCGCGCCCCCGATACCGCCGACGGCAATGGCCAGCAGAAACGCAATCAGTATGGGTTTTTTGCTGCCACGTGCCAGTTGAATCACACTTTTGCCAATCCCAGTAAATGAGCCATGTCCTTGAAGAAGATTTTCACATGAGCCAGTGGTTTCGCGCGCACTAATTCTTTGTTCATGTAGGCGTCAAAGGTGAGCTTTTGCACATCCTTGTCTTCGCACATACTGACAAAGCGCTCGCGGCGTTTATCGCTGGAGTACCAGAAATATTGCATGATTCCCAGTACCCAGAAAACTTTGCCATGATCTTTCATGAAGCGCTTACGTGCTTTAGCCAGGCAGCGCGCGTTGCCGGTGACCAGCAATTCTTCTGCAGCATCGGCCGCAAGACGTCCGCCCAGCATCGCGTAGTAAATACCTTCACCGGAGGCCGGCGCGACCACACCTGCTGCATCGCCGGCTAACACGACATCGCGGCCATTGTCCCAGCGGGGCAGGGGTTTCATTGGTAGTGGCGCACCTTCGCGGCGCACGGTCTTTGCGTTTTCAAGACCGACTGCCGTGCGCAATGAGGTGGTGGCGTTACGCAGTGAGAATCCTTTGTCTGCGCTGCCTGTGCCGATGGAGAGTGTGCCGCCGTGCGGAAATACCCAGCCATAAAAATCAGGCGACAATTTGCCCTGATAGAACACATCGCAGCGCGTGTCATCGTAATCAGCGGGCTTGACTGCAGGTGCTTCGACGATTTCGTGATACGCGAACACGTACTTGGTTTTTTCCGCGCCGGGGACGGCTTGTTGCGCGACGGCCGAACGTGCGCCATCGGCGCCGATGATGCTACGCGCGCGGACGGTATGACGCTCGCCATCATCGCCGCTTTGGAAAGTCACCGTACTCATGCCATCTTCATCCAGACCGACACGCTCGAAGCGGGCATTGCGACGGACAGCGCCGGCGGAGGCGGCGCGCTCACGCAGCCATTCATCGAATTGTTCGCGATCGACCATGCCAACGAAACCGCCTTCGATAGGAATATCTACTTTGGTGTTCGATGGCGCGATCATGCGTGCCGAGCGCGCTTTGGCGACCAGCATATGATCCGGAATATCAAAATCACGAATGGCGCGTGGCGGTATTGCGCCACCACAGGGTTTGATGCGACCCGCGCGGTCCAGTAGCAGAACGCGTCGTCCGCGCCGCGCAAGATCATGGGCTGCAGTGGAACCGGCAGGACCGCCGCCAACGATGACGACATCGAATTGTTCGTGGTTTGACATGCGCTTCCCCTTCGCGGAGTCGTTACTGCTTTATGAAAATGATGGTTGCACGACACTGCCTGACTGCTGCTCGCGCTGTTGCTCCATCATTGGAATACGTGACGCCAACAGCGCCGACGCGATAAACAACAGTGCTTCACCGCCAAACACCGTGCCATAGGCAACGCCGGATGAAGGTAGTAGCCAGTGGGCCAGATCGCTGGCGATGGTGCCCAGCAACCCACCTACGCCAAAGGCAATCGCTTGAGCGGCGCCCCACAGTCCCATGCGCACACCTTCGCGTGCTGAACGGCCTTCTGAAGCAAGACGCATCATCTGGCCAATCGCGGCAATCGAAAACGCACCATTGGCTGCGCCCATCAAAAACACGTTTGCTTTCAACGGCCATGGTGGGCCAACATGGCCGGCAATGGAAAGGCCTGCGAGCGCGATTGCGGATGCGATGCAGCCACCCACGCACCAGAGTTGCAACGAGCCTGCACGGCCGTGCGCGAATTTACTACCCACCAGCGCAACCAGCAGCATGCCGACCAATACGCCGCCATGCTGCACGCCAGAGAGGCTGGTGGATTCGCCCGGCGTGAAACCAAACACGGTGCCGGCGAACGGTTCCAGAATCAGGTCCTGCGCACTGTAGGCGAGCATGGAAATGAAAATGAAGATCGTGAACTGACGAGCAGCGGTTTCGCGCCACACATCAGCGAGCGCTGTGCGAAAGGGCACGATCTGTGATGCTTCGGGTTCGATGATTTCATCGCCCGGATCATGTTCAAGCCTGAACAAGGCGATTAACGTGATGATCATCGCGCCTGTGCATACAGTCAGCGTGACGCCCAGCAAGCGTGTCGGTGTATAGGGATCGAGCAGCTGACCCGCACAACCTGCCGTGACGGCAAAGCCAACGATCATCATCAACCACACGGTGGTTGCCGCTGCTGCGCGTTTTTCGCTTTGCACGCGCATGGCCAGCAGTACCAGCAGTGAGGTGCCTGCGGCACCGACGCCCAGTCCGATCATCATAAACCCGGCAATTGCGAGAATCACGCCGAGCACCGGTGAGTTCGTCATCCATAAGGTCGCTGCGGTTGCGCACAGCGCGCCCATCGAGAGAAGCGTCATACCGCCAATGATCCAAGGCGTGCGTCGCGCTCCCTGGTCTGAGCCGTGACCCATGCGCGGACGCGATATCTGCACCATGTAATGCAGCGCAACCAGCGCACCAGGCAAGATTGCTGGCAGCATGAGTTCAACGACCATGATGCGATTCAGTGTTGACGTCATTAATACAACGATCGAACCGAGCGATGCTTGCACCATGCCTAACCTGATGATTTGCGCCCACCCAAAATGTGAGGGAATCATTCTTATCCTCCAATCGTTCGCAACCCGAAGGCTGCCACCATCATGCCGGCCACCAGCAACGGGACACCAAATGCGGATATCTTCAATGCGCGCTCAACGGGTGATGCCATGAAGTACTTCATAAATCGTGCTTGGGCAAACATCAACCCAACGATGGCGAGTGCATGCCAAGGTTTACCCCAATGAATCAGCAAGCCTACGACGACAAATTGCGGCAGTAGCATGACCCAGCAAGAAGTGATTGCGGCCAGCCGTACGCCGAGTTGTACCGGTAGCGAACCGATACCCATCTGGCGATCGCCGTCGACGGATTTGAAATCATTGAGGGTCATGATGCCGTGGGCGGCGAGGCTGTAAAGTAATGCCAGCAACATCGATCGAGAGTCTGGCATTGCTCCGCCTGCCATTACGGCGCTACCCGTTATCCAGGCCAGACCTTCATAAGAAATACCGCAAGCGGCGTTACCCCACCAGCCGTTTTTTTTTAGACGCAGCGGGGGCGCACTATAGGCCCATGCCAGCGCAAGTCCTGCTATCGCTGCAATAAAGCCCCAAGGGCCGAGTGCGGTCGCCACTATCAGCGAAAGGCCAGTCCATAACACCGCGATGTACAAGCCCCAGCGTCCTGGCATACGACCCGAAGGAATCGGACGCTGCGGTTCATTGATGGCGTCAACTTCGCGATCGAACCAATCGTTAACGGCCTGACTGGTTGCACAGACCATAGGGCCGGCAAGCAAGATGCCGACGATGATCAGCGGCCAATTATCTTGGAAGCTCTGACCGGATGCGACGACTCCACAGGTAAACGCCCACATCGGCGGAAACCAGGTGACAGGCTTTAGTAATTCGGCAACGGCCGAAAGTTTGGGGCGGGACATGCGGTAGATTGTGCCCGCGACAGTTTTAAGTGTCAATTAAAACTGACACATTTGGGGCAACGCCTACCCGCAGTTATTCGGGCCTAGAGGGCGTTCTCACTTGTCGTCACCGCCTAGGTTGCCGATGCCATGCTGACGCAGTTTCACGTACAGACTTTGGCGGGACAATCCGAGGATTTCTGAGGCCGTGGCCCGGTTGTCCTGAGTGAGGATCAGGGCCGCCTCGATGCAGAGTTTTTCAATCAGGTCGGTGGTTTCACCGACAATTTCACGCAATGGCACGCGCCCGACCAATTCGGTCAGTTGTTCGACCGAGTGAGGCATAGCGTTGCGGGTTTCGCTGCCACCGCGGCGGCCAACATCGCGAATTGTGAAGCCCAGGGCGCCGCCGCTGCCCTGCTGGGTCACGGCGACAGCCGAAATCTCGACAGGAATCTGTCGGCCGTTTTCATTGCGTATGGTTGTGGCAAACAGTCGGACCGAGCTGCGCTGGCGCAAATTGGCCAACAAGACATTCAAGTCAACACCTGCTCTGCCAAGCCAACGGTCCAATGATTCGCCGACAACCTGATCCGCCCGATTCATTTCTACCATCTCGGTGAATGCCCGGTTAACAGCGAGGACATCACCATCGGTATCGGTAACGACGAAGGCATCGGGTGCCTGTTCGATCACGCGTGTCACCATTTCAGCCTGAGTCGCGCTGCTATTGTCTGTCCGCATGGCCTGCTCATGCCTGACGCGGACCAACAGAACCTCTCCACCTTCTTCGTGCATGACGGAGACGGACACGGTCACGGGGTGGTTACGGATTTTGGCGACGGCCTGATCCGATTTGCCACCCCCACGCACCGTGTCCAGCAGTTTGCCGATCACGCTGCGAGAGTCATTGTCGATGCAGTCGATCATTTGCTTGCCGACCATGCGCCGCACCGTATCGCCGAACGCCTCAGCTGCCGCAGGATTGGCTTCGATGATTTTTTGCGATTTGCCGTCGACGACTAGTACGCCCTCGGAGGTGAGGTCGAACAGGATGCGGTAGCGGGATTCGAGATGGCGCAACCGCAGATAATCGCGCTCCATCGTCTGCTGCGCATTGACAAGCTGCTGCTGAATTTCAGATTGGGCGCGCAAGTCGCGACCCAGTGCAATCATGCGGCCCTTGGGACCGACCGAAACAGCGCAGAAGGAGATGGGAATGTAGGTACCGTCATCGGCAAGGACATTCACTTGTCGCCAAGTTGCGCGGTTGTCAGTACCAGCATTGAGAAGCTTGACTATTTTGGGCCGGCTTTCCGAGGCGACGGTGTCCTGCCAGGATTTGCCGATCCAGCCATCCACGCCGCCCTTGACTGGCAGCACGTCCGCCTTTGAGGACACCTCTTCGACAATGCCCTCTCCATTGACGACCAAAACAAGGTCTGCCGCTGCTGATAAAAGCGCAACATTCGCTTCCGTGCTGAGCTCGGCGAGCGCTTGTTTCGGAGGGTTTAATTGTGTCACGTAGGGTGTGCCGACTTGTGATCGCATGGATTAAAAGGCCGGACCCGCAGAAGCGGCGCGAACGGAAATTATACTAACCAGTCACATTATGTACGCAATTAGATGTACTTTCAAGTAAAGTGACACACACCTGCGTCAATTAATCCTCACATCTTGTTGCTGTTGTATTAGTTGAACAGCAAGTTGGAGGGCGGCTTCGGCATCTGCAGAGTAGCCATCGGCCCCAACGGTTGACGCCAAGTCGGGTTGATGGAGGAAAGCCGGCCCGCCGACCATGACCGAGAGCCGGGGATTGCTGGAGGTTTTGCGAGCGACTCGTATGGCTTTTGTCAGTGCGGGTAGTTCATTATCTGAGCCAACCGACAAGGCCAGCACATCAAACCAGTACGCTGATAACGCATCCTGCACTTCGCTCGGCTTGGGTGAGGGGATGGACAAAACGGTCCAGCCTTCTCGACGGAAAAATTCCGACAGCATTGACAAGCCAAAGGTATGTTGTTGCCCCGGCAGGGTCGCCATCAGGATTCGACGCTCCGACGCCATTGCCGTTTTTGTACTTTTCGCATTGCTTTGAAAAGCGGGACTCGCCTCATGAAGCAGGGTTTGCAGCCGCCATAAGCAAAGGGTGACCTCCGAGAATGTACAGCTGTCGGCATTCCACCATTCGCCCACATAGTTCGCCGCCGGGGCGAACAGACTAAGATAAACCTTATCCATTGTGACGCCACGGGCCAAGATGTCGGCCACGCTAGCGCGGGCATCGGGCATGCGGTTTTCTAGCAGTGCTTGGCAAAAATCTGCAATATCGCTTGCAAGAACCGCGGGCGTGTCCTGAGACTGTGGGCGCTGCTCTTGGTGGGCCATCATTAATCGGGGGATGATTTCCGCCTCCAGTAGCGGAAGCAACCGCGATTCGCTTGCCAATTCATCTAGTGTTCCTGGGCTTTGGCCAATGTCATCACTGCAATGGCCGGTTGTACCTTCGTCCATTTTTGTCTCCTGCTTCGCGGATGAGTCCGGTCGTCACTGACGCGTTGTCCGCGCCTGTCAGCCCGGAGCCATCACTACCCCCCCCATGCGGGGTGGCCAATAAAACAAGTTTTCCGCGGCAGTTGTGCCTTTTGCCCGCGGAATTCCCTGTGTCAACGCGCCACCCGAAAAATGAGCTATCCGGGCACTTATGTCAAGTTTAATTCGTAACTAATTGTTGACAGACTTGCGAGTCACCCCTACATTGCATCTCACCCCCCCTTCCGGGTCAAGACGCCGAACATGCAAAACCCACTTCAATCAGACTGCCAGAATCGGGCGCTTTATACCGCCGACGAACGGATTCGCCGAGACACAACTCGCTGGACGCTGGTGCAGGGCGTGCTCGCGCCGGTGCAGTTCATCGTCTTTCTGATAAGTGCGGTTCTGGTTGTGCGGTACCTCCAGACTGGTGAGGGTGAGATGGCAGCCACCGTATCCATCGTGATTAAGACGCTGCTCCTCTACACCATCATGATCACAGGGTGCATCTGGGAAAAAGTCGTGTTCGACTGCTATCTGTTTGCGCCAAGTTTTTTTTGGGAAGACGCGTTCAGCATGATGGTGCTTGCGCTGCACACCTTGTATCTCATTTCTCTCTTCACGGGCAATTTGCCCGTGCGTGAACAAATGGTGCTGGCCCTTATTGCTTATGCCACCTACGCAATCAATGCGATGCAATTCATTCTGAAGTTGCGCTCTGCGCGACTGCAGGCCGCGAAACAAATGACTCAGCAGGTGGCCGCATGAATGCAGCAATCCCAATAAGATTAGACGATGGGTGTGTCGATTCACCTGTGCTGCGTGAACGTGGTCAGCGCGAAGTATTTTGCGGACTGACGGGCATCATCTGGATGCACCGAAAGATACAGGATGCATTTTTTCTCGTTGTCGGATCACGCACCTGTGCGCACCTGATTCAATCCGCCGCGGGCGTGATGATTTTCGCCGAGCCGCGATTTGCCACTGCCATCATCGATGAACGCGATCTCGCTGGTATCGCTGATGCCAATGAAGAACTGGATCGTGTTGTGCGTCGCCTGCTGGAGCGTCGCCCCGATATCAAGATGCTTTTCCTCGTCGGATCCTGCCCGTCGGAGGTCATCAAGCTTGATCTTTCGCGCGCAGCAGCTAGGCTCTCGCAAGAATTCTTGCCGAATGTGCGCATCCTGAACTACTCGGGCAGCGGCATCGAAACCACGTTCACCCAGGGTGAAGATGCCTGCCTCGCGTCGATGGTGCCACTACTTCCTGTGACGAATGCTGCAGCCCCGACCTCCCTGATGATCGTCGGTTGTTTGCCCGATGTCGTCGAGGATCAGTTTGCCCGTCATTTCAAAGCCTTGGGTATTGATCAGGTGCAGTTTTTCCCGCCGCGTAACTCACGTGCGCTGCCAGCCATTGGCCCCAACACACGCTATCTGTTAGCGCAACCTTTTCTGACCGATACAGCGCGCGCGCTGGAATCGCGCGGCGCATCGCATCTGCCGGCACCTTTTCCATTTGGCGTCGAAGGCACCACCGAATGGTTACGCGCCGCAGCCGAAGTTTTTGGTGTGAGCAGCGAAGTCTTCGAAAGTGTCACGGCGCCTTCGCGTGAACGTGCACAGCGCGCACTCGAGCGTCATCGCACGCAATTGCAAGGCAAACGCATTTTCTTTTTCCCGGATTCGCAGCTCGAAATTCCGCTTGCCCGCTTCCTCGCACGCGAGCTTGGCATGCAGCTTACCGAAGTTGGAACCCCCTATTTGCATCGCGACCACATGAAGCGAGAGCTCATGTTGCTGCCGAAGGAAACTCAGCTCTCGGAGGGGCAGGATGTCGAGAAGCAGCTTGACCGCTGCCGTGCCGCTGCCCCCGACATCGTGGTGTGCGGACTGGGTCTGGCCAATCCATTGGAGGCAGAAGGGTTCACCACCAAGTGGGCCATTGAGCTCGTCTTTTCGCCCGTGCATGGTTACGAACAGAGCGCCGACTTGGCCGAATTGTTCGCACGCCCCCTGATACGTCGACAAAAGATCGCCGCAAAGGAGCTCGCATGCAACTGACGCTATGGACCTACGAAGGCCCACCGCACGTGGGTGCCATGCGCATAGCGACGGCCATGGAAAAGGTGCACTACGTATTACATGCGCCGCAGGGTGACACGTACGCTGACCTGCTGTTTACGATGATCGAGCGCCTACCCAAGCGCCCGCCGGTGACTTACACCACTTTTCAAGCGCGTGATTTGGGTTCGGACACCGCCGAGCTGTTCAAAAATGCAGCGCGCGAAGCTTATGAGCGGTTCGCACCGGAAGCAATGATGGTGGGCGCCTCCTGCACCGCCGAGCTGATTCAGGACGACCCCGGCGGCCTTGCTAGAGCGCTCAATCTGCCGATACCCGTTGTGCCGCTGGAATTGCCTTCGTATCAGAAAAAAGAAAACTGGGGCGCAGCCGAAACTTTTTATCAGATGGTTCGCCATCTTGCGAAGCCGCGTACAACGTTTAGCGAAGCTGGCCAACCGCCTAGTTGCAACATTCTCGGGCCTACCGCACTCGGTTTTCGTCATCGTGATGACCTGCGCGAAATCACCGCGCTGCTCACGCGCATGGGCATTACCATCAACGTCGTTGCTCCGCTAGGCGCGACGCCCGCCGATCTGGCGCGGCTCGCTGATGCCGACTTTAATGTTGTGCTGTATCCAGAAACCGCTATGCAGGCAGCTACCTGGATGCAAAAAAATCTCGGACTCCCTTCGACCAAAACCATTCCTATTGGTGCACAGGCGACGCGCGAGTTCATTGCCGAAGTCGCGCAACTCGCAGGCATTGATGTCGACCCTGCGCTGGAAGATGCAGCCTCACGTGCACCTTGGTATGCGCGTTCCGTAGATTCCACTTACCTCACCGGCAAACGCGTGTTTGTATTCGGTGATGCCTCGCACGCGATCGCCGCTGCACGCGTGGCAGCCGAAGAGTTGGGCTTTGAAGTGGTTGGTCTCGGAACCTACAGTCGTGAATTCGCGCGCGAGATTCGTGAAGCAGCCAAAAAATATGGCATTGAGCCGTTGATTACTGACGATTACCTCGAAGTCGAAGCACGTGTCGCGGAGCTTTCTCCCGAGTTGGTGCTGGGTACGCAAATGGAACGCCATATTGCCAAGCGACTCGGCCTGCCTTGTGCCGTGATTTCCGCGCCGGTGCACGTACAGGATTTCCCCGCGCGCTACTCACCGCAGATGGGTTTTGAAGGCGCCAACGTACTCTTCGATACTTGGGTTCATCCGCTGATGATGGGCCTAGAAGAACACTTGCTTGGCATGTTCAAGGATGACTTCGAATTCCACGACGGTGCGTCGCCGTCACATCTCGGCAAGGGTGGTGCGCCGCGTGCAATGCCGCTGCAGGCTGATGCCATCGTTTCTCCACAAGTTGCGCGTGAGACCGACCCGGCGAATTCCGGCGAAATGCATCCTGCCTGGGCGCCCGATGCAGAGAAAGAGCTTTCCAAGATTCCGTTTTTTGTACGTGGTAAGGCAAGACGCAACACAGAGCGCTATGCCAAAGATCATGGGGTACCGACCATCACATTGGACACCTTGTATGACGCGAAAGCCCACTATGGCCGCTGACCCATCACAGAGGTACGTAGTTATCAGCAACGCAAACAGATTTTTTTGAGATCCGGAAATGCGGCCACCACTTAATGGTCGCTTGATGGAGACGAACGAAAGCCTTTACTAGACACCGGACCACAACACGCTAAACGCTATGCGTTGCGCGGGTGACGAAATTGAACACCGGCTTGCAGGTATCACCGAAGGAGTAAATCAATGAATGTAGCGACAGTTCCTGTTTCGGAAATCAAACGCGGACGTGCCGATGGCGAGGGTAGCGTTCAGGTGCAGTTGGACCCGAGCGTCAAGATCGGTAATGCCAAAGTCTTTGCCATCTATGGCAAAGGCGGTATCGGCAAAAGCACGACGTCATCGAACTTGTCGGTCGCTTTCTCCAAACTGGGTAAGCGAGTGCTGCAAATCGGATGTGATCCGAAACACGACTCCACTTTCACGCTGACCAAAAAGCTGGTGCCAACAGTCATCGATATTTTGGAGACCGTGGATTTTCATAGCGAAGAGCTGCGCGTCGAAGATTTTGTTTTCGAAGGCTACAACGGTGTGATGTGCGTGGAGGCTGGTGGCCCCCCGGCTGGCACCGGTTGCGGCGGCTATGTTGTTGGTCAGACCGTCAAGCTGCTCAAAGAGCATCATCTGCTGGATGAAACCGATGTCGTGATTTTCGACGTACTCGGTGATGTGGTGTGTGGTGGTTTTGCAGCACCGCTGCAGCATGCCGATCGCGCGTTGATCGTCACTGCGAACGACTTTGATTCCATTTTTGCGATGAACCGCATCGTGCAGGCGATTGCGGCGAA
>CANKWG010000004.1 GCA_947487325.1 Oxalobacteraceae bacterium
TAATAGGTGAAGCGCTCATCAGGTGCAGGATCGACTGCTGGCGCCGGGGGCGTCTTTTCCTTGTCACGCGAGCGCTCCGATGCTGGTGGCGTAGTCACTTGCGGTGTGACTTGCGGGTTGACTTGCGGATTGACTTGCGGCGTAACCACCGGTGCAGGCAACGCTTGCTGAACCGCCGGGTCCTTGTCTGTGAGTTGCTCGCGACGCTCGCGCGCACCGCCAGGCAAGGTCTTGTTTGGGTCGCCCAGTTCGCCGGCGGGCTGCGCCGTCTTGCTGATCTTGTCCACGAAGGGCAGAGGCGTCTTGGTGATTGTGATGGCGACACCAACGGCGATCAGCAAACCCAGAATGAGGCCCACAATAATGCCCGTCAGCGTGCCGCCTCGCTCGCGACGCGGGTGAACGCTTTTGCTCGAAGAATGCATTTTTTCCTGCTGCATGTTCACATCCTGCTCACATACGGGACGGTGCCGAGACACCGATCAATTCCAATCCATTGGCCAATACTTGACGTGTCGCCAGCAGCAGCGCAAGGCGCGCCTCTCTGATTGCGACGTCATCTACCAACACGCGTTCCGCATTGTAGTAGCTGTGTAGCTCGCCTGCGAGATCGCGCAAATAAAATGCGATTTGATGCGGCCCGAGTTCTTCCGCGGCTTTTTTAAGCACATCAGGATAGTCCGCAATTTTAGCCATCAGCGATGCCTCGCGCGGTGCGACCAGCGGGGATAGATCAACCTGCTTCAATGGGGCTTCGTCGCCACCCCACTGCGCAAGTACCGAGCAGATTCGTGCATGGGCGTACTGTACGTAATAAACAGGATTTTCATCCGACTGCGCCAGCGCGAGATCAACATCAAAAACGAATTCGGTATCGGCCTTGCGCGAGATGAGAAAGAACCTTACCGCGTCACGGCCGCGCGTCAGATCACGCTTTCCTCCAGCATCCGTGACATCGCCAGCCGACCATTCGATCAGATCGCGCAGCGTCACATAGGAACCCGCACGTTTGGAGATTTTGACTTCCTCACCGTTTTTCATCACGGTGACCATTTTGTGCAGCACGTAATCCGGATACCCTGCCGGTATGCCCTGACCGGCGGCCTGCAAGCCAGCGCGCACGCGCGCAATCGTGCCGTGGTGATCGCTGCCCTGCACGTTGATGACCTTGGTGTAACCGCGCTGCCATTTGGTGATGTGATAAGCGACATCGGGTACAAAGTAAGTATAGGTACCGTCAGATTTTTTCATCACACGGTCTTTGTCATCACCATAATCGGTGCTGCGCAACCAGAGCGCGCCATCTTGCTCAAAGGTCTTACCTGCTTTTTTGAGCGCCTCAACCGCGGCCCCAACCTTGCCATCGCTGTAGAGCGAAGACTCGAGATAATAATTATCGAAGCGCACACCGAATGCTTGCAGATCGAGGTCCTGCTCGTGACGCAAGTAAGTCACCGCGAAACGACGTATGGATTCAATATCCTCAATATCACCGCTGGCTGTCACCGGCTCACCATTGGCAGCTGATACGGTTTTCTTTGCAAGGAAATCATTAGCAATGTCGGCAATGTAATCGCCGTTATAGGCCGACTCTGGCCAGTCAGCATCACCCGGCTTGCGACCCCTCGCACGCGATTGCACCGAATTGGCCAACGTTGCGATCTGCACACCGGCATCGTTGTAATAAAACTCGCGCAAAACTGCATAGCCCTGCGCTTCAAGCAGCGCACAAATTGCATCGCCCAGCGCACCTTGACGTCCATGACCCACATGCAGTGGTCCGGTCGGATTGGCGGAGACAAATTCAACAAGTACCTTGTGATCTTTACCATCGTTGGTGCGACCGAAGCATTGCGCATCGATGAATACTCGACGAATCACATCTTGTTTTACCGACAGTGCAACACGCAGATTGATGAATCCGGGACCGGCAACATCAACTGCATCAATCAAACCCTGACGCGCCGGATGCGCCATCAACGCTTCGGCGAATTGTTGCGCCAGTTCGCGCGGATTTTTTTTCAGCGCACGGGCGAGTTGCATCGCAAGATTGCAAGCAAGGTCGCCATGGGAGGGATCGCGCGGCCGCTCCAGTGTGATGTCGGGAATGGCGTGGTCGGTTCCAGCAAGTACGGGCGCTGCAACTTCGGAAAAAAGTGCCGCAATCTGCTCTTTGTGTCGGGGATGCATGGGCGGGGGATCGTATGCGTCGCGCAGTCGCGCTGACAAAGCACTGATTATAACGGGCCCATGCCGCCCTTTTGCAGTTCTGAAAACGGCAATGGGCATTCGGGCTTGCCGACCGCCCGCGGCGTCGTGGTGGCGCGGCGGTAAAAAAAGGCGCCCGCAGGCGCCTGTGAGAGGAGATAGAGCTACTGCTTGTGCCGCAATGCAGCACAGCTTCAGCATCGGCGATTCTAGCGCTTGTGTCAACCTAAATTTACCTATAATGAGTAAACTTTAGTTGACAGTCTAAGCGAGCCGCTCTAGAGTGCTTTCATAAATGTTGTGGTCAATTGGCCCAGCCATGGGAGCGGCATGAAGCTGTTGAGGCAATACACCCGAAAACTAGCGAATTCGATGGGCACACGGTGGATGCCTTTTGCCGATGTGGCAACACCGGATCTGCCGCTATCGCGGCTGCTGCGCCTGTCCATGTTCCAACTGTCGATCGGGCTGGCGACTGCGCTGCTGGTCGGCACGCTGAACCGGGTGATGATCGTCGAGCTGGGTGTGCCGGCTTGGTGGGTTGCCATCTCGGTGGCGCTGCCTTTGGTGTTTGCGCCCCTGCGGGCGCTCATTGGATTTCGCTCGGATACCCACCGTTCAGCGTTGGGCTTAAGACGTTTACCGTATTTGTGGATCGGGACCCTGCTGCTCTTCGGTGGTTTGGCGATCATGCCCTTTGGATTGCTCGCACTGAGCCAGCCACAGCCGGGCATGCTGTGGGTCAGCCGTGTCGGCGCTGCGTTGGCCTTCCTTCTCGTTGGGGCAGGCATGCAGGTCACCCAGACCGCCGGTCTGGCGCTGGCCACCGATCTGGCGGCGCCCGAGTCGCGGCCACGCGTGGTCGCGCTGATGTACACGATGCTGTTGCTGGGACTGGTCGGAAGCGGTGCCATTTACGGCTGGCTGCTCGCGGATTTCAGTCCACTGCGCCTGATTCAGGTCGTGCAAGGCTCGGCCGTCGCCGTGATCTGGTTGAACCTGAACGCGCTGTGGAAGCAGGAAGCAATGAACCGGGATCGGGCGCGGCAGGTCGATGACGCGGATGATTTCAGTACGCAATGGCGCGCCTTCGCCGGCCGGCCTGGCGTGAAACGATTTTTGTGGACGGTGGGAGTCGGTACCTGCGCTTTTAATATGCAGGACATCATTCTCGAGCCCTATGGTGGACAGGTGCTGCATTTGAGCGTGGGTGCCACTAGCCTACTTACCGCGATGACAGCGTGTGGCGCACTGCTGGCATTCGGCATAGCGGCGGCGTTGCTGACACGCGGTGTGGATCCGGTTCGGCTTGCTGCCATGGGCGCGCTGGCAGGATTACCCGCCTTCGCATTAGTGATTTTTTCGGCACCGCTGGATGCGCCCAACATGTTTAGGGCCGGCGCTTTTCTGATTGGCGTGGGTAGTGGATTGTTTTCGGTCGGCACACTGACCATGGCCATGGGTCTGGCGCAGGGTGAGGACGCGGGATTGGCACTGGGCGCCTGGGGCGCGGTGCAGGCCACTGCCGCAGGCGCATCGATTGCAGCGGGCGGCATGATCAAGGACGTGATTGGCGCACTGGCGAACGCAGGATGGCTGAGCGAAAGTCTGATTTCACCGGTGACGGGTTATAGCTTTGTGTATCACCTGGAGATGTATCTGCTATTTGGCGTGTTGGTGGCCATAGGTCCGCTGGTGCGGCGCAATGCGCTGCCGAGGCGATCGCAGCAGAAGTTCGGTCTGGCGGAGTTTCCCGGCTAGTCCGCATGAATGTCGGCAGTAAAGATTCACCGCATCAAACATCAGGGCATCAGCCAGCCGTAAGCAGCGCCGTCTGAGCAGCTTTCGCTGGCAAATTGAACGATGACTTTATGACGCAATTCGATAAAAGCTAAAAGCAGTTCCCCGGGCTCAGTGTTTTGCGCGGGGCCCAACGTAAGGAAGGAGACGCATCATGGAAACAATGGCCATCACCCAATACGTCGATGTAGCGCAGCTCGTGCTGTATCTGTTCTGGATTTTCTTTTTCGGTCTGGTGTATTACCTGCTGCAGGAAAATCACCGTGACGGTTATCCGCTGGATTCCGGCCGTACCCCGCCGGTCAAAATGGACGGCTGGCCGCCCATACCCACACCCAAGACTTATCTGATGGCCAACGGCGACGAGGTGGTCATGCCTTACCCGCCGCAACCGCCAGAGTTCCTGCAAGCCGAACCACGTCATCGCTATATCGGCGCACCGATCGAGCCGACTGGCAACCCGCTGCTTGCCGGCGTGGGACCGGGTTCCTGGGCTAATCGTGCTGACGTACCCGATCACACCCCCGAAGGCGAAGCGAAGATTGTTCCGCTGCGTACCCAGCCTGAGTACGGCGTAGCGACACGGGATCATGATCCGCGCGGTCTGCCGGTGATGGGCGATGATAATGAAGTCGCTGGCACCGTTAGCGAGCTGTGGATGGATCGTTCGGAAATGATGTTCCGCTACATTGAAGTGAAACTCAATGATTCGGACCGTACCGTCATGCTGCCGGTACCCTTTGCGCGCATCACAAAAGAACACGTGAAAGTACACGCGATTCTGGCGCATCAGTTCTCCGACGTGCCAAGTCTGCGCAATGCTGATCAAATCACCATGCTCGAAGAAGAAAAAATCTCTGCTTACTATGGCGCAGGTACGCTGTACGCGACGCCCGAACGGCAGGAGCCACTGGTGTGAAGCCGCATCACGAACATGAATTCGAAGCAGCGCCTGGTCTTCCTGAGGCGCTGCCCGCCGGCGAACACATCCTCTGGCAGGGCAGTCCCGACTGGAAAATGCTGGCCGTTGATGCTTTTCATGTCAAAAGACTGGCCATTTATTTTTCTCTGATGATTGCGCTGCATGCGGTAATGATCTGGGATGGATCCCTCGGCCTACTCGCGAATCTGAGCGAGCTGAGTATCGGCGCGATTCTGGCGTCGATAGCGCTGTCATTGCTCGTATTGACGGCCTGGCTGTCGGCCAGCACCACCATGTACACCATCACCAACCGGCGTGTGGTGATGCGTATCGGCATCGTGCTGACGCTGACCTTCAACCTGCCGCATCGCTGGATCAAGACAGCGCAGATTCGTGATCAAGGCGAAGGCTTTGGGGAAATCGCGCTTGAACTCAAGGGTGATGACCGCATCGCTTATCTCCATCTGTGGCCGCACGCACGCGCCTGGCACATCGGCCAGCCGCAACCGGCTCTACGCTGTATCGCCAATGCGAAAGAAGTCGGTACATTGCTGCATGAAGCCTGGGAAAAACGGATGGCTGAAGTTACAGCAACGCCCGATCTTCGCGAAGCCCGCATCCCGGTGCGCATGCCTGATGGCGTGTTCGCACGATGAAAATCTCTGAGACAACGGACTGGAAACCCGACCATGAGCGCCGGGCGCTGTCCACCGGACTCGGGTTCGTCCTATTTCTCGTCGCCTGTCTGGCACTGGTAGCCTGGGTTCGCTGGAACGGACCGGCGCCACCAGACAACATTGCCGCACGGGCGGAACAAATCCGTGTACTGCACTTTGTAGACCAGCCAGACGGATCGATCCAAGTTACCGATGCGCTCACCGGCAAGGACGTCCACAATTTTCAAGGCGAGCAGGGTTTTGTGCGCGGCACTTTGCGCGCGCTGGCACGTGATCGACGTCTGCAAGGACTCGGCGCAGATCAGCCCTTCGAGCTGATCGCCCATGACGCAGGCCGACTCAGCTTGCATGACCCCGCCACCGGCTCGACGATTGCACTTGAATCGTTCGGCTCTAACAATATCGGCGTGTTCGCGCGTCTGATGCAGTAGGACACAATATGCATACGCCGAAAGCCATCGTCATCGGCAGCGGCTTCGGCGGACTGGCAGCAGCAGTACGTCTGTCCTGCAAAGGTTATCAGGTTCAAATTCTCGAAAAACTGGATGCGCCCGGTGGCCGTGCCTATGTACATCGTCAGGACGGATTCACGTTCGATGCCGGCCCCACGATCATCACCGCACCCCAGTTGCTGGAAGAACTATGGACACTGTGCGGAAAAAAATTCTCGGATCACATCACACTCAAACCCATGGAACCGTTCTATCGGATACGGTTCGATGACGGCAGCTGGTTTGACTACAGCGGTGATGAAGCAACGATGCGCCGCGAAGTGGCGCGCTTCTGTCCCGATGATCTTCCCGGCTACGAGCGCTTTGTCGCCGCCGCCGACCAAGCCTGCAAACTGGGCTTCGAAGATCTGGGCGGCATGCCCTTCAACACCGTCGGTGATTTACTGGCAGCTCTTCCGAGCATGATGCGCATGAAAGCGTGGGAGAGTTTGTACACGCTCGTTGCACGACATATTAGCGATCCGAAACTGCGCCAGGTGTTCAGCTTTCATCCGCTGCTTATTGGTGGCAATCCTTTTTCTGTTACCCGCGTCTACAGTCTGATCAATACCCTTGAGCGGCGCTGGGGCGTGCACTGGGCGATGGGCGGGACCGGTGCGCTCGTTCGCGGACTGATCAACTTACTCGAAGAGCGCGGCGTGAATCTACGCTGTAATGCACCCGTCACGCGCATTAATGTCAGCAACGGAAAGGCTACCGGCGTCACGCTGGAAAACGGTGAAGTTCTTGATGCCGACATTGTGATCTCCAACGGCGATGCTGCATGGACTTATCGCTACCTGATTGATGCGAAAGATCGCCGTCACTGGACTGATCGCAAAATCGAACGCAGCCAATACTCGATGAGTCTGTTCGTCTGGTATTTCGGTACCAACCGGCGCTATGAAGACGTGCCGCATCACATGATCATGCTCGGGCCGCGCTATCGCGAACTGCTTGACGATATTTTCAAGCGTCTGCATCTGGCCGAAGACTTCAGCCTGTATCTGCATCGGCCGAGTGCGAGCGATCCTTCAGTCGCACCTGCCGGTCATGATGGGTTTTATGTGCTGGCGCCGGTGCCGCATCTGGGCAGCGGTACCGACTGGGCGAAAGACGGCGAGCGCTTCCGGATGAAAATTCAGGAGCATCTGGAACGCACTGTCATGCCCGATCTGGGCAAGCACGTCGTCACCAGCAAACTGATGACACCGCAGGATTTCAAAGACAACCTCTGGTCGTACAAGGGCGCTGCCTTTGGCCTCGAGCCCATCCTGCTGCAAAGTGCTTGGTTCAGGCCGCACAACCGCAGCGAAGATGTGAAAAATCTTTATATGGTCGGTGCCGGCACTCACCCGGGCGCAGGTGTACCCGGTGTACTGATGTCTGCACAAGCGATGGCGGAGGTGGTGCCCGATGTCTGACCAAGCCACGCCGATGCCGGGCATCGATCTGGCCGCCTGCGAAGAACTGATGCGCGGCGGATCCAAGTCCTTTTTCGCAGCCAGCAGTTTGCTGCCGCAGCGCGTGCGCATGCCCGCCATTGCGCTTTATGCTTTCTGCCGGGTTGCCGATGATGCGATTGATGAACATGCCGACGATCCGCTGGCCATGCAAAAGCTGCAAAAGCGCCTGACAGCGATTTACGACGGCCAGCCTGAAGAGTTCGTCGCAGATCGCGCAATGGCCATGGTGGCCCATCGCTATGGTCTACCGCGCGAACTCCCCGAAGCACTGCTCGAAGGTTTCGCTTGGGATGCCGCGGGACGGCACTACGACACCCTAGAGGACTTGCATCATTACTGCGCACGCGTAGCCGGCAGCGTCGGCGCGATGATGGCAATGATCATGGGCATCACCAACCCGCACGCACTCGCACGCGCCTGCGAACTCGGCAACGCGATGCAGCTGACGAATATCGCGCGGGATGTCGGCGAAGATGCGCGCAATGGACGTCTCTATCTGCCGCGTTCATGGATGCGCCAGGTTGGCATTGATCCTTATACTTGGCTAACTAATCCGCAGTTCACACCGGCACTGGGCGATGTGGTCGGTCGTTTGCTGCTCGAAGCCGATCGCCTATATCAACGGGGCTCGAGCGGTATCGCCGCCCTGCCGCGCGACTGCCGGAGTGCCATTCTTGCGGCCTCAACGATTTATGCAGAAATCGGCCGCGTCATCGCTGAGCGCCAAATGAATTCCATCGACGGTCGAGCCGTCGTCGGCAGCACACGCAAACTTACCTTGTTGTGCATCGCCAAGGCCCGTGCGCAATTACCTGCCCGCTGCGAGCCCGAAGCACCACTCCCGGCGATTCAATTTTTGGTGGATGCTTGCGCTCTGGCCGGCGAACGCAAGATCAATGGCATCACGCCAAAGAGTTTTGATGAGCGCTGCGAATGGGTGATTGATTTGTTTGAACGGCTATCAACGCCAGGGCGGCAGGTCTGACCAGATAATCGCCGTATCATGCCCGCCGCATCATGCCCGCCGCGGCATCCTGAAAGGCAGCATGTACTGCACAACAGGTGACACCAGACGCGGGACATTCAATGTCTCGTGCACGCTAATCACATCTTCACCGAACAAACGGCTTTTGAGCACCGACCGCTCATAAAAGGGTGTGTCTTCGAGCATATCAATCACACGCACCGGCGCATCGCCTTCGCTTCGCATGCGGCGCGGAATTCGCCAGCGAGTCAATTCAAGTGACTGGCGCGGTGGCGGCGCAAATTCTTCAATGTGTCCGTTGGGTGAAAAACGAAGGCCGAGTAGACGATCTTTCCCCTGCTTTTGCTGCACGTCATAGATCACCGCGGCCGAGCCATCCGATAGCAAAGCGCGCGACCAGTCCCACTCGCGAAAAGGTTCGCTAACAGGTTCATCACCTTCATTCGAATCAAGATAGCCATGGCCGCTCCATCGCTGCGAGGGCTTGTCCATCTCAACTTCCACACGTGCGCAAGCGGCCAGCGGCCCCCAACGATGACGTCCTTGGTCATCAAGCGCGGTGCTGAACGTCGACAATGATGAGGGGTAAACACGCACCTTGCCGCGCACAGGCAGGGGCAAGGGCATGCCGATTTCACAGATATCAATTTCCAGATGATCACGATGCCAGTGCAGGCTGCTGGGTCCGATCGTGAAACTGGAGGCGTCGCGCGCAATGCGGTCACAGCCACGCTCTGTCATGGTCCAGCGAGGGTTGCGGCCATACAGGGCGACATTGAGCGAGCAATAGTTTTCTGGATTCGCTGCACCACGCTTCAATGCGGCGCGATAGTACGGCGAGAATACGCTGCCAACAAAGGCGATGATGGGCAGCCCGTAGTTGCCGTGGTCGCTGAGCGCATCGATGTACCACCAGAGATAACCACCCGACGGGACCGGCTGGTCGAATCGAGGTGAGCCATCAGGGTGGCGGCCGCCAGTTGGCCCGACATAGCCGCCATCGGCACGCCCGGGCCCGGATGCACGGTCCCACCCGCGAGGTAAAGCCCTGGCAGCGGGGTCTTCGCTCCCGATCTGGCGAAAGCCGACATCCATCCATGGGTCGCCATGCCGTACAGAGCGCCGGCGCTGCCCGGAAACAGCCGGTGAAATTCCGCCGGCGATGTCCGCTGCGTGTTCTCCGACGTGCGATGTACCTTCAGGCCGTAGCGCGTCAACAGGGAAAAGGAATGGGTTTCGCATGCATCAATCTCCGATTCAGTAAGCGTGCGGCTGCCCTCGGCGGGCGCATTGATGAGTACCAGCAGGCGATCGCGTTCCGGTGCAGCAGCGTCGCTGCCACGATCCTGTGCGCACACGTAGACGGTAGGTGTCTGTGGCAGACGCGCGCGCGAAAAAATATCGCTGAATTCACGCGCATAGTCCGGTTGAAAAAACACATTGTGTCGATCGAGCGGAAATCCTTCCGTGGCTGCGTGTACGCTCCAGGTAAGCGCCGATAAGGAACGCTTGCTTGCCGACAGTCGGGGAGCTGCTCGCCTCACCCCTCCCCCGAGCAAACCCTGGGTGAGTGCGGATGCGTCGCCGTTGAAAACCACGCTGTCGGCCGGCAGCACTTCTCCGCTGGCAAGACGTACGCCGGACACTTTTTTTCTTTCGGTGAGAATTTCGGTACACGGTGATGCATAACGAATGGTGACACCACTTTTTTCTGCGAGCGATGCAAGTGATCTGGCCAACGCATGCATACCGCCCTCGACCGACCAGACGCCATCCAACTCGACTTGCGTGATCAGCATCAGCGTTGCGGGTGCCTGCCACGGGGACGAACCGCAATAGGTCGCATAACGCGCAAACAATTGCTGCAGTCGTACATCATGAAAATGCTGGCGCAGCGCATCCCATAAATTACTCATGGGCCCGAGTGATGCCAGTACTGCCAGTCCGCGCAGACCAAGATCGCCCGCCATGCTGGCCAGCGTCGGTGATTGCGAACGAATGAAGGGACCTTCGAGGCTGTCATACACTTCGCGCGCCTGCTTGCAGAACTGTACAAATCGCGCTGCTTCTGCGGGGCCAGCGAGGCGTGCGATAGCGTCACGCGAACGTCCGGGATCGGCAAACAGATCCATGCGTTCGTTCTCGCTCCAAGCGTGACGTGCGAGCACCGGCAAGGAAATGAGCTTGAGTTCATCTTCGAGTCGGGTACCCGCATTCGCGTAGATTTGCTCGAAAATCCAGCGCATGGTGAAGACGGTTGGGCCGCTATCGATGGGCGCGCCGTCCACCATCAGTTGTCGCATCTTGCCACCGGGTTGCTCAGCCGCTTCAATCAGCGTGACCTGCATATGGCGCTGCGCAAGCTGCAAGGCCGCGACCAAACCGGCGACGCCCGCGCCCACCACGACAACGCGATGCTCATGTAGCGCGCTAGTCAAACGATTGTCCTTTCCACTGACCTTGCAGCGAGAGTGGCTGGAATCGGACAAACATGGATTCGGAAAAAAACTGGTGTTTCCACGCGGCGCTGATGGCATCGCGATGCGCACCCGTGCGTGCGTAGGCGTCCATGGCTGCGGTACTTTGCCAAAGACTGAAGGTGGCTTGTCGCAATATCGGTGCTTCACCCAATCCGGCGGCCAGTAGGCAACCGGGCGCGTCGGCAAGACCGTCCTGCGCCGCTGGTGCATGGCGCCAGAATTGTGCTGCTGCCAGAGGCCGTATGGAGGCACGGGTGAGCGTGGCGAGCATAGCGTCGGCGGGCAAGCTATCGCCGCTGGCGAGTGTCGTGCCATCCCAGCTGCCACGCGCACTGGCGGGCCTGAGTGTAGCAATGAAAAGTTCTTCGCTGCGTTCGCGATAACGCGCAACTAGTGCAGAGGTATTGACGAAATCATTCGCCTCGGTTTCGCTGTCGAATACACAGAACATACCCTGATGCGAGAGGCTGGGCATCAGACCAAAACCACCGTTCTTACCACTACCGAGCGTCTTGATGAATCGAAGGCCGGGGGTGGTATTGGGCCACCAACTGCCAAAGGCAATGCGCTGCCAGCCCCATTGCCAATGCGCACGTCGCAGCTTGGCAAGCAGGACGACCGCGATGCCATGCAACGGAGCAGTTTGCTGATCGGTGCTCGAAGTGATCGATGAAGATATGTCGGATGAAGATACGCCGGATGAAGCCGCGTCACTCGCCGTACGGCCCTTGAGTTGCTTGCTGACGAGTCGGCCTGTTGTCACGGAAGACTCCGCTTCGGTTGCTGCTGCCGGATGGCTGGCGGGTGGCTATCTACTGACCACCGCAAGGTGGCCGGAAGAAGGTGAGACAGATCCCGGCTTGCGCCGGGATCCCTGATGCGTTTACTTTGCTGCAGTTTTTACGACTTCGTCCTTCGGTGCTGCTGCACTCTTACCGGGACCTGCCAAATACGGATGGTCTTTGAGCATAGGGTAGCCATACAGTGGTTTGTACGCACCTTGGTGACAGGTCGCACAGCTGACCTTGGCGACATCACCGCCCTCGCCTTTGCGGTTAACCGGGAAGGTATCCGTCAACGGCACCATGTAGCTCTTGTTCACGTCACGCGCCATGCGTATGCCGTGATAGGCAGTGATTCGCTGCGGCGGACTGCCTTCCCAGCTTTGGAACGAACGCGTGTTGTGGCAGTAGGTACAGTTGACGCCGAGAGAATTCGACATATGCGTCATCAGGCCATAAGTCCACTCCGCCTGCTTGATGGAGCTGCGATTGCCTGATGGCAGTGGCGTTGGTCCATTGACGCGAATCTGCTTGTCGTCCAGCAGATACGGTGTCAGCGGATCGGTGGGCAATGACGACAAATTCACCAGCTTGCCGGGCGTGTTCTGACCGGCCCGATCCCCAATGAAATCTGCACCTTTGTTCTGTTCCAGTGGTGTGAACCAGACTTGCGTTGGTACTGGATTGCCGCGATGGCAGGTGTAGCAGGTCACGCCCGTTTCAGCGACGTGATTTTTCCAGTTGCCGTTGATATGGCGTGTCATCTCGATCATCTTGCGCGCAACGACCTTGGTGTATTTCGAATCGTCGGCGAGATTTTGAACATTGTGGCAATACGCACAACCGTCCTTAGGGGCCACCCAGGTAGTCATGGCTGTCATCAGTCCGATGAACTGGCCCGCAGACAAATCACCCAGCACTTGTACATTTTTATAAACCTCTTTGGCCTTGGGTCCGCTATCGGGCAGCGGTGGCGTTGAGGGTGGTGCAGTGTTGAGCGCATCTTGACTTGCAACGGTGCGCGGGTTGTATACCTGCACCATCCCCGTGCCACGATAGCCGTGCTGAACGCTGTCCATCGGCAGACGCTCTATGGGTGGGTCTTTGCAGGCGGTCAGCATCATGCCCAAGGTGAGCATGATCAAGAGTTGAAAAATTCTGAGGATCATGGTTTTACTCCCTGCAGCGTGGCCGGATCAATGACAGGACCCCACACCTGCGGATAGGGTGGCGCGACGCCGTGTTTGACTGCCCACAGATACCAGTTATCAACCACAGTACCTGTCAGAAGGATGCCGATGCCGCCCGTAAGAGGGCACAGCACCGCAAACCACCAGGCCCAGCGGTGAATGGATTCCATCGTGGCGTTGAAGCCCATGGTCCAGCGCCAGAACAACGCGGCGCGTTCAGTCGCAGTACCGCGATCGATGATCTGTTCGATCTCGCGCTCGCCGCCGTAACGTCCCACCGCCAGAATTGTTGCGCCATGCATGGCAAACAGCAGTGCCGAGCCATACAAGAAAGCAATCGAGAGCGCATGGAAAGGGTTGTAGAACAGATTGCCGTAGCGCAGAGAGAACGCTGCCGTCCAATCGAGGTGCGGGAAGATACCAAACGGTACCGCCTCACCCCAGGAGCCCATCAGCACCGGACGGAACAGACCCAGCACAAGGAACAACCAGATCGCTGCAGCAAAGGCCCAAGCGATATGTGTACCCATTTTAAGTGCGCGTGCGCGGCGATACACATTCGCCCACCACAGAAGAATCGAGATCGTCAAAGAGAGACCGGCGATCTGCCACCAGCCACCCTGATTCAGCGGTGCCAGACCGAGACCATTACCCGGTGCCGGTGGCTCCAGCGCCAGCCAGAACAACTGACGAATGAATTGAATCGGATCCCAGTTCACCGAAGCCAGCATGTTCATGCCAATGATCGTGAAGGCGGCAAGGCCGAACATCAGCGACATGATGCCCAGTCCGCCCAGATAAATCGGACCGATCTGCGCATTGCCGAGGCGCCCTGCGAGATGCAGCAGGAAAGGTTTGCCCGTGCGCGGGCTCAGCGAATCGTGCAGTTCAACCCCGTGATGCACGGGGCCGGCAACCTGCACGGTCGTAAAAAGATTTTGATAGTCAGCCATCGTGGTCTCCTGTCGCTTTCTTTATCGGTTCCAGATAGGCATGTTCAGCCACCAGTTCCACCATTCCGGCCATCCACGGCTCCAGAACGGCCCCGATATCACAATACAAAGTGCGGAGAACAACACCGCTGCAAGCGCAAGGAATAAACCAAGTCGGTGAATGCCCAGCGTGCCTACCGAGTAACCGACCAAATCACGGAAATAGGTATCTTCATGTTCCGGTGTTTTAACCACTTCGCCCTTGCCTGGGTTGGTCGACGAGAGCACCAAACCGCCGTGCATCGACAAGGCAAGCGTCGTCGTAAAGAAGAAGGTAATTGCCAGCATGTGGGCCGGGTTGTAGTGGAAGTGCAGATACTGGTAGCCGACGTTCGATACCCAGTCGAGGTGACTGAAAATACCGTAAGGGAAGGCATGACCCCAGCCACCCATGAGGATGGGCCGAATGACTTCAAGTGTGACGTAGGCAAATATCGCGACTGAGAAGGCAGCTGGTACGTGATAGCCCATACCGAGCTTGCGACAAATTTCGACTTCGCGCATCGCCCAGGAGCCGAAGGCGCCAATTGCGCAGACCGTAATGAGCTGCCACAGGCCGCCCTCCATCAAGGGTGCCATACGCAAGCCGTATTTGAGATCCGGCGGCGCGATATTGATCTGCCAGATATTCCATGTCGGACCTTGCGATGCACCCCACAGAATCAACGCCGTTCCGAGGAAGGAGAAGAAGATTGTGGTGACACCGAAAAAGCCCACATAAAAGGGACCGATCCAGAAATCGAAGAGATCACCACCGATCAGGGTGCCTCCGCGTACACGATATTTTTTTTCAAAACTCAGCATGGCCATTATCGAGCCCTCCTGCAGGAATGCACACAGTCATCCCCGGTAAATTCTGTATTGAGGGCAGGCTGCAACGGCATTTCGCCGTACCTGCCTGCCCCACCACTGTGAAAGTGGATTTAGGACGATGGTCCAGGCATCGGTGCGTTTTGCGCCGTCGGTGCCGCTTTTACTCCATCGAGCCAGTTGAATTTGTTCGTCGAAAGCAGAATGAGATGAATCATCGCTGCGAGTCCGAACAAGAAGATCCCTTGAACCACCATGGCTCTGAGAGGATCGTAAAGGCGCCATATTCTCCACATGGTTCCTACTCCTATAGTGTGTGTGACATGAATGAATACACTGCGGCCTGTACGCCACCGAACAGTGATTTGCAACTCTCAGCACCGGGTAACCAGCTACGCCAGGGCATGCCGGTCAGCGTACCGACGATGGCAATGCTTAAGACGATCAGAAATCCCAATGCGAAAACCGTCCAGAAGGTCAGGTTCTGATCCTTCAGGTGCTTCTCTGTGTTCAGATGTGTATGTGCCATAGTAGTATTCCTTAGTTATCGTCTATCCGAGATCAGGTGATCCAGGGACGCCATGCCCATACGAGGATGTGAGCGATCACAGCGACTGCCGTGAAACCCACCATGCCTTGCATGTAATACGCATGGAATTCCTGAGCCTCCTCATCGGTCATCCCGGAGATGCTTTTCCTTTCAGCCATGAGTACGCTCCTTCAAATTAGCTTTGCAGCTATTGGTGCGTAAAGCCCCGCAACCTTGGGCATCCGCGGCGGCCTGCCACGACATTCTGTTCATGCTGTTCTCGAGCTTCATTAGGCTGGCTCGCCGACGCGCATTGCGTCTCTTGCCTGTGTTACTCGCTGCACTGAAACACTTTCTTCGCCTGCACGTCTTGCATCACGCTCTGCACGATCACGCAAACGTTTGGCGACCGAGATCTGAACCAGCACAGGCTCAGCTGCGACCATCTCATTAAGCAAATCATGCGCATCGTCATCCCACGCGGTGTTTTGCTCACTTTTCGCCAGCGTCGGATCAACTTTGTCCATGTCTGAGCCCAAAGGCAGAATGTGGAACAAGGCATCGAATAGACAGTTACAGAATTCCTGAATCAAATACGTCGCACCCGCATAGCCCATAAAGGGTGTACCGGTATGGCGACGAATGATCGCGCCGGGAAACGACGCGGGTATGAAGGACGGCTTCATTGGCGACGAGCCACCCGCTTCCGCCAGATACATGCGTTCGTTGTAGCTGCCGTACATGATCAGCGGTGGTTTTTCACGCACTAGCTGTCGCACGGCTTCGTTATCGGTTTTTTCGCCCGGCTTGCGCGCGACGGCAAAATTGCAGGGTAAGCCCATTTCATCTTCAAGGAAATGTCTCAGACCGCGCGTATAAGTTTCATTCGCCACCACGGCAAACGTGGCGGTACCAAAAAAGTCCTGAGTCACTGAGCGCCACAGATCCCAGACGGGCTTGATGGTGGTGTGCTTCTCGCGTTCGATGAAGGGCTCGGGATCCAGATTGAGCAATTCGCCCAGCTTGCGCAAAAACTTGGTGGTGCTGTGCAAGCCAATTGGCGCCTGCAAATAAGGGCGATCCAGTGCTTCACACAACAAGCGACCGAACTCGCGGTACATGCAGATATTCACATCGGCTTCGACCAGGCGCGATACATCGGCGAGGTGACTGCCGAGCGGGAACACCATGTTGACTTCAGCACCGATGCCTTGAACCAGACGACGAATCTCGGCCAGATCGCTGGGCATGTTGAAGGTGCCGTAGCTGGGGCCGATGATATTGACGCGCGGCTTTTCATCCGGTGCGCGCTCGGCGAATGGCTTGCGCGCAGGTACATGGCGCATGCCGTATTCATTCCATAGCCAAAGCATCGCGCGGTTGGCGCACTGCCACTGGTCTTCATCAATCGTGCGCGGCAAAAAGCGCAGGATGTTGGTGCCTTCAGGAGTGACACCACCACCGATCATTTCAGCAATCGATCCGGTTACGACAACAGCGGGCAAATCCGGATCCAGCGTTGCATGCGCACGCTTCATCGAACCTTCGGTGCCTTCGCGACCCAATTGTTCTTCTGCCAGACCGGTAACCACGATAGGCAATTCATGCGGTGGCAAGGCATCGCTGTAATGCAAAACGGAAGTCACCGGCAGGTTTTCGCAACCGACTGGGCCGTCGATGATGACTTGCAATCCTTTGATCGCGGTGAATACATACACCGCGCCCCAATAACCGCCTGCTCTGTCGTGGTCGATGACGTACATCAGATCATCTCCTCAGCTTTGCGCTTCTTCGCGGCCTTATCCAATCGGCGACGCGTCTCGGTACGGAACTCGGGGCGATCTACTGGCTTGCCTTCCCAAACACCGGCGCTATCACCTATGCCGGTACCGCCAAAGAAAGATTGCATGTCGTTCATGCGGCTCTTGTTACCAATAGCGGCATTGATCACGGCGGCAAGCGAACCAGCGCCGGCCGGACCCATGAGGGGACGCGCAGAAATCAGGTTGGTGAAATACAAGCTCGGAATCGACAGTTCCTTTGCCGCCTGGACAACGGGCGTTGTGCCAATCGCCAGATCGGGTTTGAATTCATGGAACGCAGCAATGTCTTGTTCCAGTGATGCCCGATACTGCACGTGCACGCCTCTGGCAGTCAGCCACTCGAGATCAGCCGCACTGTGTATAGTTTTTGGACAAGCGGTGCCGACGTATCGCAGATCCGCACCACTCTCGACCAGCAGTCGTGCCACCAGCAGTTCCGAGCCTTCGTAGCCGGAGAGCGTAATGCGCCCTTTGATGGGCTTGCCGGCCAGCGCGGCACGTACCGCGGGCAGTATGCGATTTTTTGCAGCATCGATCTGCGCCTGACCGACATTGCAGCTGTCACCGATAGCTTGCAGCCAAGCTTCGGTGCCATCGTGTCCAACCGGCGCAGAGCCGATGACCGGACGACCCGCTGCTTCAAACTCACGCACGCTGGCGGTGTAAAACGGATGAATAGCTGCCACCGCGGCACAGTCGAGCGCGGCATACAGTTCACGCCATTCGCGGGTAGGTACCGTCGGACCGGCCGCAAGGCCCATGGGCTCAAGCATCATGCCCAGGATGACGGGGTCGGCAGGGAACATCTCACCCAACAGGGTAATCGTCGGTTTCTCGCTTCTGCCATTGCGAGGCGCAGCGACTGGCCCGGCAGCCGCTTCGTTACGTGCGTATTTCAACATCGCACCGGCGAGCACATCCTTGGCTTCTGCATGCGTTGGCACGCCAAATCCCGGCACATCAATACCAATCACGCGCACGCCATTGATTTCTTTGGGAAGAATTTGCAGAGGCACGCCGCTGGCAGTAGGTACGCACAGATTGATGATGACGATCGCATCATATAAATCCGGATTAGCTTCCTTGTGGACCGCATCACGGATGTCTTCGAACAATTTGCCCGTAACCAGCGATTCGGAATCGAAGGGAACATAACCCACGCTTCTGCGCGCGCCATAAAAATGCGAGGTAAAGGTCAGGCCATAAACACAGCACGCCGAACCCGAGAGGATGGTGGCTGTACGACGCATGCGCAAACCAACACGCAATGAACCGAACGCAGGACACATGCTCTGCGGCTGATCATGTGGACCCTTCGGATAATCCTGCGCATACTGATCCAAAGTTTCACTCTTGCCTGCAGCGCGAGCGGCAGCATCGAGCTGCTCTTTGCCAGAGTGGCAGCCCAGACCATCGGTCTTGAGCGCCTCAGGGTTGGCAACAATCGGAATCACAGGATGGCTCATGGCGGGCGTCCTCAGACTTCGTCGTAAACAACTTCTAGCGTTTTCTTGATGATCTCGGTCTTGCCGACCATGTCAGCGACCGTTGCAGGCTCGAGCACGACATCACGACCGGTGTGCTCGGCAGAGAACAGGCCGAGCAATTCGTCTTGCGACATCGGCTTGGGTCGTACGGGCGGTGCATCAGCAACGTTTTGTGCGAGTTCGGCAAACAGCGCGCCCCACTGACTTTCGGGACGGCCGATGATTTCGTAGCTGGCGCTCTTGCGGCGGATATCTTCGTTCGCAGGAATCGCAGAGAGCACCGGTATGCCGGCATGCTTGGCAAACGCTTGCGCTTCGCCGGTGCCGTCATCCTTGTTGATGACCATGCCGGCCACGCCAACATTGCCGCCGAGCTTGCGGAAGTATTCCACCGCTGAGCAAACGTTATTCGCGACGTACAGCGACTGCAAATCATTACTGCCAACAACGATCACCTTCTGACACATATCGCGTGCGATCGGCAAACCAAAACCACCGCACACCACATCGCCGAGGAAGTCGAGCAAGACGTAATCAAAGCCCCACTCATGGAAGCCCAGTTTTTCAAGCAACTCAAAACCGTGAATGATGCCGCGACCGCCGCAACCACGACCGACTTCGGGTCCACCAAGTTCCATCGCATAAACGCCATCGCGCTTGAAGCAGACATCGCCGATCGATACGGGCTCGCCAGCGAGTTTTTTCTTTGATGAAGTTTCAATAATGGTCGGGCAGGCTTTGCCGCCGAACAGCAACGAGGTCGTATCGCTTTTCGGATCACAACCAATCAGCAAAACTTTCTTGCCCTGCTGCGCCATCATGTAAGAGAGATTGGCGAGCGTGAAGCTCTTACCGATACCACCCTTGCCGTAAATGGCGATGATCTGGGTTTCTTTGGTGACTTCGCCGGTCGGCGCCGGATCCGGATCGATAGCAGCCTCGGCGCGCAGACGCTCTTTTTGCATGAAATGTACAGGTGCAGCCTGGTGGTCTTGTGGCTTGCTCATTTCGCTTGTCTCCAATCGAGGATCATCTTTAAGCACGTGGGGTCGCTGAATGCAGTTCGGTAAGCGGCATCGGCGTTATCGGGGGTACTACGGTGGGTAATCAGGTCATCCAGCGACAATCGACCCGATTCCGCGAGATCACGGACAGTGAGCAGATCGGCTGGCTTCCATTGCGCGGCAACGCGAATTTTTGCTTCGCGCAGAAAAGCGGGCGCGAATGAGAACGACAAGGGCTGGTCATAAAAACCTGCGAGGACGATTTCACATCCGGCAGCGCCGCGCGCTATCAGTGCATCAAGGATTTTAGGATCGCCACTGACGTCACAGATAGTGCGATATTTCGAGTTCTTGTCTTCCGAAGGATCAATCACTTCATAACCCATGGCGCCACCCCGGCGGTCGGGGTTGGTATCCCAGACAACGGGTTTACCTCCTGCGATCACGGCCAGTCGCGCAATCATGCGCCCCAGCACACCATGACCAATGATGAGCTCAGGCAAACTCTCGACCGGCGATGGATAGGCATGGTAGGCGGTCGCTGCCAGCGCAAACAGCGTGCCGCGCTCGCCTAACTCCTCAGAGATACGCAGGGCGCGCAGGGCAGGAATCACCACGCGCGATGCCGCACCACCGAACAAACCCTTTACCTCACCAAAACAGGCGGCACCTGGTACGAAGACCATTTCACCGACCTCGAATTGCGTACTGCGTCCTGCGTGCGCAACGCGCCCGACAGACTCATAGCCGGGCACGAGCGGATAACCCATGCCAGGAAACATCGGCATGCGGCCCGACCAGAGCAATTTTTCAGTTCCCGTGGAAATGCCACTCCAACAGATATCGACGACCAGATCGTTCTCAGTGGGTTCAACGAGCGCCAGTTCGCGGACCCGCAACTGATTGGGTTCCTCGACGACGACGGCGTGCGCATTCATGCACTGCCCCTAGAGCAACCGCCTTGCGATGTCTTGTCTCGTTGCAGGTGATTCATGGAAAACCCGGCGTTATATGTTGGGAACGACCTCTTTTCGGGCCGTCTCGCTTGCCCCCCGGGTAGGCAGAGCCTTCAGGGGTATTGTGTCATTTTATGCTGACGCTTATTTGTGTCAAGCAATATTTACATTTATAGGCTCAGACAGCCCGGGCGGTCAGTAACCTGACCTGAAGCGGTATTCGAGTGGGCAAGAGCTGGATGTTGTCAAAACCGGAAGATCGCAGCAGCGCGCTCAGCTGTTCGGCGGTGCGGGCCTGCCCGCGGCCCATAGCCAGCAAATAAAAGCCGAAGTAGGCATCGCCCATGGCCTCGGCACCCGGGGTACCCGACATAGGCTCCGCCAGCACGAGAGTGCCGCCGGTCGGAAGCACGCGTCGAATGGCCTTCAGAATCGTTAGCGCGCGCTCATCGTCATGGTCATGAATGATGCGAACCAAGGAGACGATGTCGGCGCCGGTCGGCAGTGCCTCCGCCAGAAAATTTCCGCCTACGGCTTGGGCACGATCAGCAATCCCGGCGTTCTGAAAACGCGCGCGGGCATTGGCAGCCACGGGCGGCAAGTCAAACAAAGTCAGTTTTAGATGCGGCGCGCGCTCGGCAACGCTGACCAGGAAGCGACCCTCGCCGCCACCCACATCCAGCAAATGGCGGTGCGGAGCAAATGAGAAAGCATCGAGAATTTCAGCCGCCACCAGCGGCTGTGAAGCCGACATCAGCGCAGAATAATTAGCGACTTTTTCCGGAGCGATCTCAGCGGCATGCGCCTTGGCTGCGTCTGCGGTGTAGGGGTAATACTCAGAGAGTGAAGGCCGCACCCGGCCGCGCAGCAGCGCCAACGGATCGGTCAGATCGGCATAAAGCGTGGCGTGATGACGGACCATGGCGATAACCGCTTCGTTATCAACCAACGGCGCACCGAGCATGCCTAGGCCGTAACGCTGCTCACCGGCTGGCGTCAGGCCGCGTTTTTCGACCAGCCGAAGGGACTGCGCCGCTGCCAACAAGCGCTCCGCAGCCTCAATTGACATATCGAATTGGCGCGCTAGCGCACTGATGCTTTGCGGACCCTGCGCGAGTTTTTTAAAGAGGTCGAGCTGTACACAGGCGGCCAGCACTTGGGAATAAACAAAGCCCGCGACCAGATCGAATACCTCACGCGCGTGGCGATGGGCGATCGGGCGCGTAAGCAGGAAGCCAGACGCGAAACGATGAAACGCAGGATTGGCGAGCAGGCGGTCACGCCAACCGAGCAGCCAGTCTGACCAGGAGAGTGCGGCTGTCGTCATCGCTAGGCTGAAATGCGAGTAACGCTGGGCGCCAGCTTGCGCGTGAGCTCAACGGGCACCAGTCGGCGGGATTCCTGACGCACCAAGGTGCGCAGCTGCGCTGAACCGCGGCAGCTTGGAATGGAGGCGCTGGCATAGGCAATCAGCTGATCAAAATACTGAATGGCGCCCGAAAGGCCTAGCTCGGCTGCCGAGCTGGGGCGACCCAGCGCGGCGTCTTGTCCACCCGGCTTGCCCAGCTGCTCGGAATCCATTGCGACATCGCGAATATCGTCAGCGACCTGGTACGCCTCGCCCAGCCATTCACCGAGCGCGCGCCAGGGTGCCGATGCGGCACCCGCAGCCTGAGCGCCAGCGACCGTGGCTGCTACAAACAAGGCCCCTGTCTTTGCACGCTGGTAGGCGGTGAGCGCCACTCGAGGCTCACACTCCCAAGCCTGACCCGCGACGATGCCCGAGGGCGCAGCAACGCCGGCGGCCACCGTACCCATCAACGGACCCATGCGATCCGGATTTTTCGAGGCAGCCACGGCAAGACTTTGGAAAGCTGTAACGATCAGCGCATCACCGGCCAGCACGGCCAGCCGCTCGCCATAGGCACCAAAGACGGAAGGACGGCCCCGACGCGTGGTCGCGTTATCAAAACAGGGCAAATCATCATGAACCAGTGATGCACAGTGCATCAGCTCAATCGCCGCGCCGGCAGCGGCAGCCAAACTGACATCGTCTGCGCCACAGGCTTGGGCAACCGCCAAGGTCAGGTGGGGGCGAATGCGCGCGCCACCCGGAAATACCGAATGGCGAATGGCGGCGGCCAACCGCGGCGGCCCTTCCGGGGCTTCCTGGGCTGCAATTGCGGCCTCCAGGGCCGCTTCAATACGCTCGGAATTGTCCATGCTGTCTCCTGTGCGGCCTGCCTAGCCGTTGTTGGGTGTAAGTTATGCCTGTCAGTTATATATGTCAAGTTTAATTGACAAATGCCGACTCGCGCACAATCTAAGCTCGGCGCTTGTCCCTGACCAAGTCCCGGCGCCGGCCGGCATCTGCTTGAAAGGCAAGCTTGTCGGCCCTCAAGAAGCTGCTTTCACGCTGCCCTATGTTCTGGTTTGCCCATCGCAGCCGTCATTCGTCGCGCTCGCGATGCGCGCACCACCAGAAACAACACAGGGGAGTTCATCATGAGATTTTTGGGCCAACGCGGCACCATTGCGGTGCTGCTTGCGGGGTTATCATTGCTGAGCGGCTGCGGCGGCAGTGATAGCGGAAGCACCGGTCAGACCGGGTCGGTATCGCCCCAGCAAACTGGCACGAGCACGAGCACGGAAGCGGTCACGACGACGACCGCTTGCCCCGGCAGCGGCACCGATTGCACTGGCACGACGATTTTGCGCACGGATCAAGGCATCGGCGTTACCGACTTCGGGGTGCAGGTGTACGGGACATCGACCAATGACTTACTCACGCCCAACCCGGCGCCACAAATAGCTTACGGACTCAGACCGGCCACCGGCGGTACGGTCGATCTGCGCGTCAGCAAAGCTACCGATGGCCGACTGGCATCCGTCACCCTCCTGCTGTCGAATCTGGGTTTGTCGTGGGACGGCAAAACCGAACGCCCGCAGATCATCGAAACTTTTGAAACTCGTCAGGGACGGGTGCAACTCGACACCAACGGACTGGCCGTCCTTCAGCCGCTACCCGCCGCCACCGATCGGAGTTTTTTCGACTTCGGCACCAAAGGGGCCAATGGCACGCAGGCCAATTACGCTAACAACGTTTATTTCCCGCGTACCGAAGCCGTGCGCTGCCCGAGCAACAATCTGCGCTGCCCCAGCGTAGAAACTCAAGGCCTATCAGCACGGCTGGGGGACTGGCGCAGCGGCGGCAGCACACCCGATAGCGCACAAGCCACGCGACTTCATGAAGACGGTGCGACGCAAGCTGGCTACGGCGTAGATGCCAATGGCCAGCTGGTTCTGCTGCCCTGGGCTGACGGCGTCGGCGTGCCTTACCCAGGATTCAAGGGTTATCGTGATTTCCTTCACTGGTCCTACGCGCATGCCAATCTAGGTGCGTGGATCACGCAAGACACCGTAATGATTAACGAATGGGGTGGCCGTGACGAGCACAACAAGATGCGACGCGGTCTGATGGCCTTCGGTCAGGTGACGCCGTCGGCACAAGTACCGGCCACCGGTGTGGTGCGTTATCGCGGGCGGATTTATGGCTGGTTCAGCTACCTGCAGGCGCAGGATTCACATCCGCTTTTTGGCGAGGTAGAGGCAACCGTCGATTTTGGCAACCGCACGGTCGTACTTACATTCAGTGGCACGCGCATCGACGAAGGACTAATGGATCCCCTGCCGTTGGCGCTCACGGCAAGCACGGCATTGAGCAGCGGCCAACTCGCCAATTATTTTTTCGGTAGCGCTGGTAACACCACGGTCAATGGCGGTATCGGTGGACGTTTCTTCGGTCCGGTGAGCGATGGCGGTAGTGGTACAGGGCCAGCGGAAATGGGCGGGAATTTTCAGCTGCAAAGCGCGAATCAAGGGCCCGCTGCCATTGGAGGATTCTTGTTGCGCAAGATGTGACGGGCAATATCTCAGTGGATCAATGAAGGACGTCATCGTGCGCCAGATACCAACGCAACGGTGTCTGGTGTCTGGCAACTTCCGACGCACTGAACGTATGCTTACTACGTCTGTAAAACCTCATCCACGACGCTCGTGAGCAAGGCTGCGCACTGCGCCGGGCTTTCTTCATGGGCGAGATGTCCGAGCATAGGCCAAAGCACTTGTCGAGACTGTAACAAGCGGCGCGCTACCAGCGCCGACTGCGAGGCGGGTACCGTCGCATCGTTTTCCGCAGCCACCATCCATACAGGCAATGTCAGTCGGGGTAATGCGCGCTCCAATGGCTCGAGATCCCAGTGCGCCATCATTGCCAGTGCGGCAGACACATGGGCGGGACTGCTGACTAGGCGGGCATAAAAATCAATACCCACCTCATCGAGCGTTGAACCGGTGCCGCGAATGAGTTTCTGAACAATCGCGGCATCTTTCGCCTGCCAGGCAAAAAAGCGTGATGCGATCGAACCCGCTGCAAGCAAACGCGCCACCGGTGAAAAAAACTGTCCGGCCAAACCACCAAACGCAATGAAAGCCCCATTAAGACTAACCAACGCCGCGGGTGAAATCGACTGATCAAGAATCATGCGTGCCGCCACGGCGGCGCCGGCTGAGTGTCCTGCAATAAGCGTGGGGGAAATTTTCAGCTCATGCAGTAATGCTGCAACATTGCGCGCCATACCTGGCAGGGATTGCTCGGCATTCGGTGGCATCGTCGTGAACGCATGACCGGGCAAATCCATGACGATCACGCTGAAACGTTTCGCGAGCAAAGGCGCTACATCCCGCCACGAATGCGAAGATGAGCCCGTACCATGCAACAGCACAATCACCGTCGCATCATCAGGCGCGGGACCGAATTGCTGCACATGCCAGCGCAGACCTGCAGCATTCACAAAACGACTGTTGTTGCGATTAGGCCAATCGCGCCCATCGATTTCCCATTGCAAACGATCGCCCAAATTAAGGCGCTCCGTTTTGCGTCGCTGCACGCACCGCCAGTGACACCGCTGCAGCGCCGGCTTGCGGCAAAGGGATATAACGCGCGCGCATGGCGCCGGCCAGCTGAGCCGCCGCTTCCTGCGGTTTGGGTGAGGTATCAATGAACAACAACGGAACTTGCAAGGCAGCGAGCTGGCGTGCTGCTTGGGTGGCTTCGGATTGGGCGCGCTCGCGCCCACCGCTACCATCGCGCGCGACGTTAGCGCGTCCATCAGTGAGCAGGACCACGACCGGCGACTGTCCGCGACGACGCAGACCTTCGGCAACACTGGCTGCGGTATCAATCGCCGTCGCCAGTGGTGTTCCGCCACCGCCCGGCAGCCCTGACAAGCTGCGCTTGGCACGCACAAGCGAGCGCGTGGGTGGCAACAATAATTCAGCGACCTTGCCACGAAATGCGATCAGCGCAACCTGATCGCGCCGGACATAACAATCAGCCAGCAGCAATTCAACAGCGCCTTTGGCTTCGGCCAGGCGGTGCAAGGCGGACGAGCCGGAAGCATCAACAACAAACAAAGTCGTTGTCGCCGTTTTTTGTTTGATGCGTGCGATATGAAAATCATCGGAGCGTACCTGCACGCGTTGTTGTGCCTCCGGGCCCAGCGTCGCTTTACGGATTTTTTGCCAAGGCGCTGCGGCGCGCAGTGTGTCGATCAGATGCAAGCGGCTGCCATGCGCGGGCTGCGCACGGCGCGATCCTGAAGGTCGTCCGCGCTGACCACCTTTGACCATCGCACCAGACTTCCCGCTGCTCGCGCGCTGCTGCAAACTGCCAGCAAACAGTTGCGATAACAAACCCGCCGGAATCGCCGCCTTCGCGGCTTCGAGCACGCGATCTTCCATGGCTTTGTTTAGACTGGGATCGGGTGGCGACGTCTGGTCATCTTGCTGATCATCCTTATCGTCATCAGGATCGTTGGGAGGCGCGTCATCTATTGGCTGTTCTGGCGGCTCTTCCTGTTCTTGCTCGGGCGCAGAAGGCATGCGCGTCGCGCGTGGTGAGAGCACAAGCGTGGCTGCCAAACGAGCATCATCATCGCTCACAGTCTGGTTACCAAAGAGCGCTGCGCTCGCACGCGCAACCGCTCGTGCCATGATCGATGCGCGCATTGAATCAACACCAAGCGCCATCGCTGTGCCACACAAAACTCTGAGCACTTCATCCGGCACTTCGATGCCAGCAAGTCCTGCACGTGCAGCGGCAATGTCGTCGATACTGCCTGACATCATCTGCTGCATATCGACGTCGTTCACTCTGCGCGGGGAAATTGGTCGAAGATCGAGCTCGAAAGCCAGCCGGTCGCGTAGAGCTTGCGAAAGCGATTCTTCTTCGGATAATCCTTCGTCAAGCGCGACCACAGCAAAACGTGTCGCTCGTCGCTCGGCGAGGCCATCGCGCTCAAGTACGACTGCTCCTTCATCCATGACTTGCGTGAGTCTGGCTGCTGTCGATGTCGGCAAACGCTCGGCCATGGTTAATATGAGTGTGCCACCGTCTGCTTCCACCAATAATCCATGCTGCAACACCGGACGACCGGACGCCAGAGTCGCGGACAAATCCAGACCACCCAGCAAACGCTCATCCGTAATGGACACAGGCATGCGCACCCAGCGCGATGGACTCATGAGCGAGCGCAGCAAATTCAGCCATGCATCACGCACGGGCCCTGCTGATGCACGTATCCGCACGCCACCCAATGTGCCGGGATCAATCGCCAACAAAACAGCCACCTGGACCGCCTGCTGCCAGAGGCTGTCCTGATCTTCGTCGGAGAGATGATCGGCGTTTGGGGTCATGCGCTTGGGGTCATACGATTATGCTCATGCGTGTGGACTCAAGCCAAAAAACTGGCAAGCATCAGACAAAAACTTCTTCAACAGCACGAGCCACGCGCGTACCCGAACCCGCGTCGTCCAGAGGATTGCGTCGCAAGCGGTGTCGCAACGCGGGTGCGGCCATGCGTTTGAGATGAGAGTCATTCACAGCATCGTCTCCCTCAAAAGCTGCCAAGGCGCGCGCCGCTCGCATGAGAGCGAGTTCGCCACGAAGTCCATCGGTACCCAATGCCATGCAGAGCTGCGCTGCCCGCGTGAGTGCGTGATCAGGCACGTCAACGTCAGGCAGTTTTTTGCGGGCTGCGATCAGGCGGCGGCGAACCTTTTCATCTTCCTTGCGCCAAGACTCTATAAAGGTCTCAGGCCCACGCTCATAGGCATCGCGTCGTCGGACTACTTCGATGCGCATTTTAAGATCCGTCGGTGTGGTGACATCCACCGCCAGACCAAAGCGGTCTAGTAACTGCGGACGCAACTCGCCCTCTTCCGGATTGCCGCTACCCACCAGCACAAAACGCGCAGGATGACGCACCGACAAACCCTCACGTTCCACCATATTTTCGCCAGAGGCAGCGACGTCGATCAGCAAATCGACCAAATGGTCTTCGAGCAAATTGACTTCATCAATGTAAAGAAATCCGCGATTGGCACGCGCAAGCAAACCGGGCTCAAAGGCCTTGATGCCTTGCGACAAGGCACGTTCAAGATCCAGTGCACCCACCACACGATCTTCTGTTGCACCCAAAGGCAAATCGACTACGGGTACTGGTTTGAGAACACTCTTTGTGTGCCCCTGGGCCTTGAGCGGCTCGCACTGCTCACATGAAGGTGTGCCGGGTTCAGGATCGCAGCCGTAAGGACAGTTCGCCATGGCGCGCATTTTCGGTAGCAAGGCGGCCAGCGCACGAACCGCGGTGGACTTACCCGTGCCACGGTCGCCAAACACCAGAACACCACCCACCCCAGGATCGACCGCCGCCACAAGAATGGCGTGCTTCATCTCGTCCTGACCGACGATGGCTGAAAAAGGAAAACTAAGCCTCATGAAAATATTCTCCGAAGGGTATTCAGGCGCTCCAGCGCCGCCACAAGTCAGCCGCATGGGACAGGCCAGCAGCCAGCAGCAGCAAAGCCACCACATACCAAGGCGCCGACACCATCGAGGCCCGCAAGGCCATCATTAGGTACAACCCGGCCAACAGCGTGGCGCGCAGTTCCGACATCGGAATACCGCGTCCTGTGCGGCGATGCCACCAGGACAGCAACAGCCACTCGATCACAGTGACAGCAATCACGATGTCAATCAGCAAAGTGCCAGAGAAGATCTCACGCACGATGTTTCCCCAATACCGCAGCCCGCGCTGCACGTTGTCATTGTTTTAACTGGCCATCACGACCGCCAGATTGTTTGTACTAGCTGACATTTTATATTGTCAGAATATTTAGACATTTCTTTCGACAGTGTAACCGTGAAAGTCAGGGTTGTAATGTGTTGGAGCTTATTGATTTTGGAAGTCTTGCTACCCGGGTGGGATTTTTGTCGGGTGTCATTCAGGAAGGATCAATGCGATGCATTGAAAATTCTTGTGTCGGTGGTTCGATTCCGCCCCGGGCCACCAAAGTTTGAGCATAGCCCTCGTTAGCGATAACGGAAGGTTTTGCTTTTTCGCAGCATCACCATAGGC
>CANKWG010000005.1 GCA_947487325.1 Oxalobacteraceae bacterium
GTCCCGGACCTTGTGCTGGCGCCTGACGACTGTAGCTCGGTGACGACTTGCCAAACGAACCGCCACCACCGAGACGCGTCGCTTCGGCGCTTGAGACGACAACTGTCACTCCCATAATCGCCACCATCAGTGCCATCCAAAACTTCTTCATGTGTCCTCCTGAAAGCTTTACGAGCAGAAAGCGCCTGCTCCAAACGTTATTACAGTCCGCATTGTAAGGAATGATGTCGTGCCGTCAAATCCAGATAGGATGGAGAGAGACTTCGGAAAAACAAGACTCAACAAATAGATAGTTTGTTGATTAACCGAACTGATCTCCATCATTCGACACTTTCTGTGGGTAATGGCTTGTACACACTGAAAGATTTTAATAATAACTACCAATTTTACCAAGCGATAGGCAACGCCTATTTAATTTATAAAAACTATCAAGCGCAATACTCAATAGTTTTAGCCTACTTTCTGCTCTGTACCGTTCAGAGACCCAAGGAGAAAACCATGTCCCTCATTAAACACCCGGATTGAGCCTTTCAACACCACCGCTTCTCACGATGGCAAATTTGTTCCTTTTAGTGATGCCAATCTGAAAGGCCAGTGGTCCGTCGTGTTTTTCTACCCGGCCGACTTCACCGTCGTTTGTCCAACCGAACTGGGTGATCTCGCAGATCACTATGACACGTTCAAGGCATTGGGGGTAGAAATCTATGCTGTCTCGACCTACACGCATTTCGCCCACAAAGCCTGGCATGACTCATCCGACACCATCAGCAAGCTTCGCTATCCGATGATCGGGGACCCGACTGGCGTCATCAGTCGCAGCTTTGGTGTGATGACCGAAAGCACGGGCCTCGCACTGCGCGGTAGTTCCGTCTTCAACCCGGAAGGTCAAATCAAACTCTGCGAGATTCACGGTGATGGCATCGGCCGCGATGCCAAAGAGCTGCTGCGCAATTTGTCGCCACACACCCGGGTGAGGTGTGGTCAGTGCTTCACGATGGAGTCGCCGTAACCTCTGTCTTGAACCTGATGCGCCAAGCATGCAGCAGTGGCTCGGTATAGCCCGCAGGTTGTTTCAGTCCTTTGAACACCAGATCGCTGGCGGCCTGGAATGCATAGGAATGCTCGAAATCAATCGACATCGGTCGGTAAAACGAATCGTCGGCATTTTGTGCATCAACGACGGTTGCCATACGCTTGAGTGTTTCGCGAACCTGCGCTTCACTAACCACACCATGCAAAAGCCAATTCGCAATGTGCTGGCTGGAGATGCGCAAGGTCGCACGATCTTCCATCAGGCCGACATTGTGAATGTCTGGCACCTTGGAACAACCAACGCCCTGTTCAATCCAACGCACCACGTAGCCGAGAATACCTTGTGCGTTATTGTCCAACTCCTGCTGTATGTCCTCAGCCGACCAATTGGCACGGGCGACAACGGGTATCACCAGCAATTCATCACGCAGACGCTGAATTTCTGCCGTCGCATCGCTTTTTTCCAGCTGCTGCTGAATCGCTGCGACATCAACCTGATGGTAATGTAGTGCATGCAAAGTCGCCGCAGTGGGCGAAGGTACCCATGCCGTATTGGCACCCGCTTTGGGGTGCGCGATTTTCTGTTCCATCATTGCGCCCATCAGATCTGGCATTGCCCACATGCCTTTGCCAATCTGACCGCGGCCGCGCATACCACATGACAAACCCGTAAGCACATTGCTGCGCTCATAAGCTGACAACCAAGTCGATGATTTCATGTCGCCCTTACGCATCATCGGACCAGCGGTCATCGACGAATGCATTTCATCACCGGTACGATCAAGGAAACCCGTATTGATAAAGGCCACGCGTGCAGCAGCTTCGTGCAAGCAGGCTTTCAGGTTGGTTGATGTGCGACGCTCCTCGTCCATGATACCCAGCTTGACCGTGTTTTCTTTCAGGCCCAGCAATGCTTCCACGCGACCGAACAATTCGACCGCAAAGGCGACTTCTTTCGGCCCGTGCATCTTGGGTTTGACGATATACACCGAGCCTGTGCGCGTGTTACCAACGCTCTGACTGGCAGGGCGCTTCAGATCATGTAGCGCAATAGTGACTGTAACGACAGCGTCCAAAATACCTTCCGGTATTTCCTTGCCGTCGGCGGTGATGATCGCTGGGTTGGTCATCAGATGGCCAACGTTTCGCAGGAAAAGCAGGGAACGTCCATGCAGATTGAACGACTGGCCATTTGGGCTCATGTATTCACGATCTGCATTGAGGGTACGGGTGAAAAATTTCCCGCCCTTGGAAACAGCCTCGGACAACGTGCCTTTCAAAATGCCTAACCAATTTTCATAAGCCGCCACCTTGTCATCACCGTCCACCACGGTGACTGAATCTTCCAGATCCAGAATCGTCGACAAAGCCGATTCGATCACCACGTCGGCAATGCCGGCAGGATCGTCTTTGCCAATAGGCTTAGACCGATCGATACGGATATCGATATGCAAACCGTTGTTTTTCAATAGCACTGCCGAAGGCGTCGAGGCCTCGCCCTGAAAGCCGGCAAATTGTGCGCTATCTTTTAGTTCGCTATGGCTACCGTCTTTTAGTGTCACGCTCAGTTTTCCGCTGTTGACCGTATAAGAAACGGCATCAGCATGTGAGCCCTTGTTCAATGGCGTGGATTGATCAAGAAAATTTCGAGCGAACGCAACGACTTTTGCACCACGCACCGGATTGTAGGATCCGGCGCGGGTCGCGCCGTCAGTCTCAGGAATGGCATCGGTGCCATACAACGCATCATAGAGCGAGCCCCAGCGTGCATTGGCGGCATTCAGTGCATAACGGGCGTTCAGTATCGGCACCACCAGCTGTGGGCCCGCGGTGAGGGCCAGCTCGGCATCCACATTTTCCGTAGTAACTTTTACTTCCTTGGGCATCGGCAGCAAGTAACCGATCGATTCGAGAAATGTTCGATAAGTCGCAACATCGGTGATCGGGCCCGGATGCGCACGGTGCCATTGATCGAGTTCAGTTTGCAGGCGATCTCGCTCAGCCAACAAAGCGGCGTTCTTTGGCGCGAGGTCATTTGCGATTTGCGCAAAACCTTTCCAGAAGCTTTCGCTATTAATGCCCGTGCCGGGAAGGACTTGATTCTCAATGAACTGATGCAGAACGGTTGCCACTTGCAATCCGTGACATTCGGTGCGTGCTGTCATGATCGTTTACCTGTTAAATAATAATGTGATTAAAAAATTCTGAAATCTGTTTGAAGAACAGCGCACTGTTCTGCTTGCGCTGTCTTTTTACATCCCTCTGAAAAGCTTACGTAACAAATCGAGCCAGATCTTCCAAAGTTCGTCCCTCCGCATGCGGTGTAATACCCAGTTCTTCCAACGGTGCGTTCGAGCGGTTTACCCAGAAGGTTTTATAGCCAAACCAGGCAGCGCCACAAATATCCCAGCAATTACTGGACACGAACAAGGTATCTTTTGCCAGCACACTCAGCGTATCAGTACCGAGTTGATAGGCCTCAGGTGCCGTTTTGAATTTTTTTACGGTGTGTACTGACAGCACCTGCGTAAACAAATCACTCATGCCAGCTGCCTGCACCACTGCATCCAGCATTTCCGGATTGCCGTTAGAAAGAATGGCGAGCTTGAGGCCCTTGGCTTTCAGCGACTTCAGTACCGCGAGATTTTCGGGAAATGCCTCGAGTTTGGCGTACTGACCCATGATCTGAGTTTGCGCGTCGAGCGTCAGTTCCAAACCGAGCTTGCGGCAAGTGAACACCAGCGCATCCTGAGTGACTTCCCAGAAAGGCTTGTAGGTATTAGAGAGCGTGCGGAGACGGGTGTACTCAATCTGCTTGTCACGCCACAGTTCAGCGACCGCGGCGCCCTTGCCGGGGAAAAGGCGCTCGGCGAGCGCCCCGATGGAATACACGTCAAAAAGTGTGCCGTAAGCGTCGAAAATTATGGCTTGAACAGGCATGGGGGGAGTTCCTTTGGATACTTGCCCAAAGTATATTCACCCAGAAAAGTAATAAACCCTCATAAAAGTCGAATCACTTGTGCTTTTTAGTCACAAGTAGGGGGCGAGTATGGCAAAGAATGCACGACCACCCCGACTCAAATCACATGAGCAGGGGTAAAGCAATCAGGTTGGATGGCCAGAGGCTTGGACCCGGTGCGCCTTAAACGTCAATATTGCCCGCAGAAAGCGCGTTCAATTCGATAAAGGCACGCCGCGGCTCGACATCATCGCCCATCAGTGTCGTGAAAATCTGGTCGGCTGCGATGGCATCTTCGATCTGCACTCTCAGCAGACGACGCACCGTCGGATCCATCGTTGTTTCCCACAGCTGGGAGGGGTTCATTTCGCCCAGGCCCTTGTAGCGCTGCTTGGAGACGTTACGCTCCGCCTCATCGCGTAGCCAGGCCATCGCCTGATGAAAATCCACAACGGCCGATTCGCGAACCTTCTCGCCGCTGCCGCGACGTACCAGGGCGCCAGGGCCTATCAGGCCTTTGAAGGTCGCTGCCGCCTCAGCCAGCACGCCATAGTCAGGACCATGCACGAATTCGGCATCGATCACACTCAATTTCAAGTTGCCGTGATGACGGCGGGCGATACGCAGCATGTGGCGCGCTGAGAGCGTATCCGAACTGACACTAACTTCCACCGCGGGGTCGTTAATTTCAGCACTCAGCGCTTGCGCTGATTGTTCAGCGGCTTCTGTCGTGTCCAGATTAAGGATAACGCCCGTCATGATGGCCGATAACGCCGCATCATCAATGGCACGCGACAGGCGCCGAATAATGGCATTGGCCGTGTTGTACTTGCGGACCAGCTCGGCGAGAGCATCGCCGGAAATCGCCGTGCCATTTTCTGTGGGCACGAGCGTTGCATCATTGAGAGCGATCTGCATCATGTAACCCGCTTCTTCGAGATCATCTTTCAGATAACGTTCGTCCTTGCCATGCTTGACCTTGTAAAGCGGCGGCTGTGCAATGTACACATGGCCGCGCTCTACCAGCAGCGGCATCTGACGATAGAGCAGGGTCAGTAGCAAAGTGCGGATGTGTGCGCCATCAACGTCCGCATCCGTCATGATGATGATGCGGTGATAGCGCAATTTCTCGATATTGAATTCATCAGCACCTATTGATGTGCCGAGCGTTGCAATGAGCGTGGTGATCTGCTCGGAAGACAGCATTTTTTCGAAACGCGCTTTTTCCACATTCAGCACCTTGCCGCGCAGCGGAAGAATCGCCTGGAATTTACGGTCCCGACCTTGTTTAGCTGATCCGCCCGCCGAGTCACCCTCGACGATATACAACTCGCACAAGGCAGGATCTTTTTCCTGACAATCTGCCAGCTTGGCTGACAAACCCAGACCATCCATCACGCCCTTTCGACGGGTCAGTTCACGGGCTTTGCGTGCGGCTTCGCGGGCACGAGCTGCCTCGACGATTTTGCCGCAAATGATCTTCGCATCGTGTGGTCGCTCCATCAGGTAATCAGTCAACGTCTTGGCAACGACTTCTTCGACAGGCCCGCGCACTTCGGAAGACACCAACTTGTCCTTGGTTTGCGAACTGAATTTTGGTTCGGGAACTTTGACCGACAACACGCAAGTCAGACCTTCGCGCATGTCATCGCCACTGATTTCGACTTTCGCCTTTTTGGCAAAATCATGTTCCTCAATGTACTTATTGATCACGCGCGTCATCGCAGCACGCAGACCGGTCAGATGTGTGCCGCCATCGCGCTGCGGAATATTGTTGGTAAAACAGAGGACTTGCTCATTGAAAGCATCGTTCCACTGCATCGACACGTCCACCGAGATCGTCGTGTTCTGTTCCGACATCCGCTCACCAGTCGCCTGAAAAATGTTCGGATGAAGCACGCTTTTGCTCTTGTTGATGTATTCAACAAAACCGCGCGTACCGCCTTCGAAAGCAAAGCTCTCTTCCTTGCCGGTACGCTGATCTGTCAGACGAATGTGCACGCCATTATTCAGGAATGACAACTCGCGAATACGCTTGGCCAGAATGTCGTAGTGAAATTCAATGTGATTGAAAATTTCCTCATCAGCCCAGAAATGCACTTCGGTGCCGCGCTTGTCAGTATCGCCAATCACTTTGATTGGTGAAATTTCAACACCATCTTGCACTTCGATTTCCCGATGCTGAGGCACACCGCGTTCGAACTCCATGTAATGCTGCTTACCATCGCGTCGCACCGTCAGCTTGAGTTTCTTGGACAAGGCGTTCACGCAAGAGACGCCCACACCATGCAAGCCGCCGGACACTTTGTAAGAATTCTGGTCAAACTTGCCGCCGGCATGCAGCTCGGTCATTACGATCTCGGCGGCGCTCCGCTTGGGCTCATGTTTGTCATCCCATTTAATGCCGGTAGGGATACCGCGACCATTGTCGGTAATAGAGATGGAATTATCGGAGTGAATCGTGACGTGGATTTCAGTACAGTGACCTGCCAGCGACTCATCGATGGAGTTGTCGAGCACCTCGAACACCAAGTGATGCAGGCCGGTGCCATCGGACGTGTCACCAATGTACATGCCGGGGCGCTTGCGGACAGCTTCCAGACCTTCGAGAATCTGAATCGATGACGCGCCATACTGATTAGATTGGCTGACGTTTTCTGACGGAATGGCTGACATGGCTACCTTAAAAAACAATTGCTAGAAAAAACGGTCGGTCAAGAATGGTACAAAGGGGCCACACCGGCCCCTTCGTATCGCACTGCGTCTTGCTTTAAATTCTCATTGGCATAACGACATATTTGAAGCTTGCATCGTCAGGCAAAGTGATCAAAGCAGAGGAATTGGCATCACCCAGCGATATGCTGATCTGATCGCACTTGAGGTTGTTGAGTACGTCGAGCAGGTAGGTAACGTTGAAACCTATATCGACGCTGTCTCCACCGTAGTCGATTTCCAGCTCTTCGGTCGCCTCTTCTTGGTCGGCATTGGTAGAGCTGATTTTCAGGCTGCCCGGCGCGATCACGCAGCGCACGCCTTTGAACTTGTCTGAGGTCATGATCGCCGTACGCTGCAATGCACGCAACAACAACTCACGGCTGATCGCAAAGTTGTTTTTATATGCTTTCGGAATGACGCGTGTGTAATCTGGGAATTTACCTTCGACAAGCTTGGAAATGAGCTCTATCTCGCTGAAATTAAATTTCACTTGATTGGTCGCGATTTGCAATTTGACCGGGTCGTCATTTTCCTCAAGCAGGCGCTGCAATTCCATGATGGTCTTGCGAGGAATAATCACCTCTTGGCGAGCAAACTCCTGATCCGTCGTGATCTGGCTGAAAGCGAGACGATGACCGTCTGTCGCGACTGCAATCACATTTTTGCCATCGACCACCAGCAGCAAGCCGTTGAGGTAATAGCGAATATCCTGCTGCGCCATCGCGAAGTGAACCATATTGAAAAGATGCTTTAGCGTCTTTTGCGGCAAACTGAGCTCGGCGGCGTAATGATCGGCCTGGGCAACGGTGGGAAATTCTTCCGCGGCAAGGGTTTGCAGCGCGAAACGCGATTTGCCGCATTGAACTGTCATGCGCTTATTCGTCAGCGACAGCGTTACTTCGGCATCTGGCAGCGCGCGCAAAATATCGAGCAACTTGCGCGCTGCGACTGTCGTGGCAGCCGACTCTTTACCCGAACCAATCGCAGCATGCGTGCTGATCTGCACTTCGATATCGGTGGATAGCAGGGAAAGTTCATCGCCTTCCTTGCGAATGAGGATATTGGCCAGAATCGGCAGCGTGTGCCGACGCTCGACAATACCACTCACGATCTGCAGCGGCCGCAGCAGCGCATCTCTATGTGTTTTTACCAATTGCATGGTGTGGTCCTTTCGCAAAACTTTTTCATCTATAAATTCGTTACCCGAGGCTACCGGCTTGTCACGCCTTGCTGCTGGCTCAACCTTTCAGGGTTTGTTCGAGTACATGCAGCTCGTGATTACATTCCGGATTTTTGCTGCGATCGGCGCCGATCTTACGTACAGCGTGCAAGACCGTTGTGTGATCGCGGCCACCAAACAGCTCACCGATTTCCGGCAAACTTTTTTGCGTCAGCTCTTTGGCGAGATACATGGCAATCTGGCGCGGACGCGCAATATTTGCCGGGCGCTTCTTTGAATACATGTCAGCGACTTTGATATTGAAAAAGTCGGCGACGGTCTTCTGAATGTTTTCTACCGAAATCTGGCGGTTCTGAACGGACAGCAAATCCTTCAGCGCATCCTTGACCACATCGATGGTGATTTCCTTGCCATGAAAGCGTGAATACGCAAGTATCTTGCGCAGCGCGCCTTCCAGCTCGCGCACGTTCGAACGCAGATGCTTGGCAACAAAAAAAGCCACGTCATCCGACAAGGCGCCACCTTCCTGTGATGCTTTCTTCAGCAAAATCGCCACCCGCATTTCCAGCTCGGGAGGCTCAACGGCGACGGTCAAACCCGAATCAAAGCGCGAGATCAGGCGATCATCCATGCCGCTGATTTCTTTCGGATAGGTGTCGCTGGTGATAATGATCTGTTTTTTTGCGGCGATCAGCGCCTCGAACGCATAGAAGAACTCTTCCTGTGTCCGGCTTTTACCGCCAAAAAATTGAATATCATCGATCAGCAGCAAATCGAGCGAATGGTAATAGCGCTTGAAATCATCAAACCCCTTGCGCTGATAGGCGGTGACGACATCGCGCACATACTGCTCTGCGTGGATATAGCGAATCTTGACCGAGGGATTGTCGGCCAAAACCTGATTACCAATCGCATGAATCAGGTGGGTCTTGCCCAGACCAACGCCGCCATACAAGAACAGCGGGTTGTATGAACTGCCGGGATTGCTGGCAACCTGAATAGCGGCCGCACGAGCAAGCTGATTGGCTTTGCCGGTCACAAAACTGTCAAAGGTCAGGGCCGAATTGATCTTGCTCTGGTCGCGTCGAGCACCACTCTCGCTACCATGTCCAGCGGGCAGCGCAGCCGCTTCGGACTGTACGACCGCTGCTTGGGTAAGCTGCGGCGTCACGGGCTTTTTGGCGATGTTGTTGCGGGGGTCCAGCACGAACTGCACATCCACCGGACCCTGCCAGAACTCTGCGGCGATACTGGTGATACGGGCAGCAAACTGGGTTTTCACCCAATCGAGCTTGAAACGGTTAGGCGCGGCAATCCTCAGGCGCCCCTCTTCAAAATCGAGGGGAGCAAGCGGCTTTATCCAAGCGCTGAACTGCTGAGGCGTCAGTTCCTGCTGCAGCTGCGTAGCACAGGACTGCCAAAATTCTTCCATGCGATTGGTCTGGTGTGAAGCGGCGAGTGGAGGCGCACTTCGGGTTCAATTTCGGTTTGATGGCACAGCACGAAGCTTGCCGCGGTGACGCCTATTTTACTCCCCGCGGGCAAAGTTATCCACAGGCTGGCGCCGATTTTCAGGAGATCGTTGACGGATTATCTGCAGCGACAATTGTCAATTAATTAATGACTCTGAGTTGTGGGTGACAATCGCCGATTTATAGGCGCCCGGTTATGACGAGCCCAGCCTTTTGGCCTGTAAGTGATTGACAAATATACGTAAAATACTGTCTAATTCACGGTTCTGCGCGCCGCGCGCTGACTTAGGTTAATGCGAGCGCTGCGACTAGCCCGTATTGGCCGGACAAGTTCCGGATTCCTACCGATTTTTTGCTGATTGAGCGAGAGCCATAATGAAACGTACCTACCAACCTTCCGTCGTCCGCCGCAAGCGCACTCACGGTTTCCGCGCGCGCATGGCTACCCGTAGCGGTCGCGCGATTCTGAATGCCCGCCGTGCGAAAGGCCGCAAGCGTCTCGCAGTCTGAGGCCGGTTGCGCACGCGGCACTGATAGCGTGTCCGGCAAACGCCCGGAAGATTACGCGAGGATCAGGCGTATTGTAAAAACGGATGAGTTTTCATCCGTTTTTCGTTTGAGACCCGTATTCCGAACTGCACACTTTGTGCTTTATGCACGCCCCAACGAATCAGGAAATGCACGGTTGGGTGTCGTGGTTGCCAAACGTCTTGCGGCGCGTGCCGTTACCCGCAACATGATCAAGCGACTCGCGCGTGAGATGTTCCGAAAGTCGGAATGGGTCAAGAGCGATTTCATTATCCGGCTGAACGCCCCGGTGGTACGCCGTGATCAAAGCGCTTCTTCCCGCACTCGAAAAGTCGCTCTGGCTGCCGAACTGACGGAACTGATGAAGTCTCAACTCCTTCGATAACGCCCATGAAATTCATGCTGCTGCTACTGCGAGGTTACAAGCTCTGCATCAGTCCTTTTTTGGGTCAGCATTGCCGCTTTTACCCCAGCTGTTCAGATTACGCACAGCAAGCTATCGTCGAACATGGTGTTGCACGCGGCAGTCTGCTCGCTGGCCGGCGGCTGTGCAAATGTCATCCATGGCATGCTGGCGGCTTTGATCCCGTTCCATCAAAACAAACCCGCGGTGCCGATGCGCCGGTTTCGAACTCTCACTGAACTATCTTCGCTAAAGCTCTTATGGATATCAAACGTACTGTCCTGCTAGTTGTGTTCTCACTCTCTCTGTTGATGCTTTGGGAGAACTGGAATGTCTACAACGGGGGACCTTCCATGTTCGCACCCGAGCAAAAAGTCGCATCGATGCCAACGCCGACATCGCCAGCCACCACCAGCGAACAATCCGTACCGCAGGCATCTACCAACACCAACGCAACCGTCACCAGCAATGAAGTACCGGGTGGCGCAATTGCCAACCCTCAGGGCGAGCGCATCACCCTGAGTACAGATCTGCTCAGGGTAGAAATCAACACAGCAGGGGGCGAGCTCACTCGCGTTGAACTACTCGAGCACAAAGATGCTGCCAATCCGGAAAAAAACGTGGTGCTGATGGAGACCGGTTCGGGACGAACTTACATCGGTCAGAGTGGATTAATCGGTGGTGATTTTCCAAACCATCGCACCTTGTATAGCGCGCGCCCAGGAGCGCGCACCCTGGAAAGCGGTGACACCCTAGAGCTGGTGCTCGATGCCGAGCAAAATGGCGTCAAGCTCACCAAGACGTATGTATTCAAGCGCGGCCAATATCAAATCGATCTGAACCATGCTGTAGCCAACGCCACCGCAGACGCCATCTCCCCATCCGTGTATGTACAGCTAGTACGCGATGGCAACAAACTCGAAGGTGATTCAGCGTTCTACAGCACCTTCAATGGCCCTGCGATGTATACGGCCACGGAAAAATTCCGTAAGGTCTCATTTGAAGACATAGAAAAAGCTAAAAATCCGGCACCGGTACGCACCAGCGATGGTTGGATTGCGATGGTCCAGCACTATTTCGTTACCGCTTTCCTGCCAACGGCCAGTGGCCAGCATGAACTGTTTACTCGGAAAATAGATAACAACCTCTATGCAGTCGGCTCCATCGTGAGCATGGGCAGCATTGCACCCGGAGCTTCGGCATCGATCTCAGGCAAGCTGTTCGCCGGCCCTCAGGAGTCTGCAGCCCTCGAGCAATTCGCAACCGACTTTGATCTAGTCAAAGACTATGGCTGGCTCACGATCATTGCCAAACCCATTTTCTGGCTGATGGAGCAAATTCAGAAAGTACTCAGCAACTGGGGTTGGACCATCATCGTGCTGACTATTCTGATCAAACTCGCTTTCTTCCCGCTGTCTGCGGCCAGCTATCGCAGCATGGCGAAGATGAAGCTGGTCACACCTAAAATGACTGCGATACGCGAACGTCACAAAGGCGATCCGCAAAAAATGAATGCGGCGATGATGGAGCTCTACAAGACCGAGAAAATAAATCCGCTCGGCGGCTGTTTGCCTGTCGTCGTGCAAATCCCGGTATTTATCGCACTCTACTGGGTTCTGCTGGCCAGCGTGGAAATGCGTCACGCTCCATGGTTGGGCTGGATACAAGATTTGTCTGCACCCGATCCCTGGTACATCCTGCCCGTCGTTATGGCCGCTTCCATGTTCGTGCAGACCAAGCTCAATCCCACCCCGCCTGACCCGATTCAGGCCAAGATCATGATGTTCATGCCCATCGCTTTCTCGGTCATGTTCTTCTTTTTCCCTGCTGGCCTTGTGCTGTACTGGGTCGTAAACAATCTGCTGTCCATCGGTCAGCAATGGGTCATCACCCGTCAGTCGGAGCAAGGCAAAGCCTGACCGTTTTATTGATCCAAAAAAGTCCGTCACCTGCTGGTCACGGACTTTTTTTATTCCGGATACACTTTCCCCATGCTCGCTGACAATTCCCCCATCGCTGCCATTGCCACTGCCCCGGGCCGCGGCGGTATTGGCGTGGTGCGCATTTCAGGTAAACAGCTAGGGGGACTTGTACATGCGGTCTGCCGACTTGATGGCGAACGCGCGCTCAGCCCACGACAGGCGACCTATCTGGATTTCATTCAAGCCGATGGCAGCGTAATTGATCGCGGACTTGCTATTTATTTCAACGCGCCCCACTCCTACACCGGCGAAGAGGTGCTCGAGTTACAAGGACATGGCGGCCCGGTAGTCATGCAGATGCTGCTCAATCGCTGCCTCGAAGCAGGCGAAGAAATTGGCCTCAGGCTAGCGAATCCGGGGGAATTTACTTATCGCGCTTTTCTCAATGACAAACTCGATCTCGCTCAGGCCGAAGCTGTATCCGATCTGATCGACGCCTCGACCGAGGCTGCCGCGCGACTGGCCACACAATCCTTGTCGGGCGCATTTTCAAAACAGATTGAACAATTGGTCGGACAAGTAATTCACTTGCGCATGCTGGTAGAGGCGACGCTAGATTTTCCCGAGGAAGAAATCGAATTCCTCGAAAAATCCAACGCACTCGGTCAGCTGCAAAGCTTGCGCGAAACGCTGGACACCGTACTAACGCAAGCAGGGCAAGGTGCCTTACTGCGTGATGGCCTCAAGGTGGTTCTCGCAGGTCAGCCGAATGTCGGCAAGAGCTCCTTGCTCAACGCACTGGCCGGCAATGATGTTGCAATCGTCACGCCCATCGCTGGTACGACGCGCGACAAGATTACCGAGACGATTCATGTCGAAGGCATACCCATCAACATTATCGACACCGCAGGCATCCGCGATGAAGCCGATGCTGATGGTGAGGTTGAGCGCATCGGTATTTCACGCACCTGGAACGCAGTGGAGCAGGCCGATGTGATCCTGCACATCCTGGATGCCAGCCGCGGACCGACGCGCGCGGACGAAGAAATCGTTGCTCGACTGCCTGATCAGATTCCGCTACTGCGCATCTGGAACAAGATTGATCTCTCAGGGCACAAACCTGGCATTCATCAGCAAGACGATGGTGCGCACATTTATATATCCGCTGCAGAACGTACGGGCATGGATTTGCTGAGAAAGGAATTGCTGCGTATCGCTGGCTGGCAGCAAACCGGCGAATCCATCTATCTGGCGCGCGAACGCCACCTGATTGCTTTGCGTGCAGCGCAAGCGCATTTGCAAACTGCTGCCGAGCTCGCAGCGCAACGCGACAGCGCGCTGGACCTGTTCGCCGAAGAACTGCGACTCACTCAGGAGCGACTGAACAGCATCACTGGATCGTTCACCTCGGATGATTTGCTGGGCGTGATTTTTAGCCGTTTTTGTATAGGAAAGTAGGCGGCTGCCGTATTCCAGGCTTTCCTAAAATTAAGCATCGTCAGGCGCACCTGAGGTAAGTCGAGCATTACAAGGTTGAACTCAGGCCACGAATAAAATTTCAAACAGCTACTGAACTGATGTGGATTAAGTTAGGCCATCTGTGTTTGCAGAGGGTCCTAGTCCTCATCCCAAAGCGATGGCGAATGCACCGGTTGTCTCGCGGACTTCGGTGTGGGTGTCGGCGTGCGCAATGACAGGCGTGGCGCGGCCTCCGACATCAAGTGTTGTGCGGGATATGCACGCAGGAAATCAGGAACCTGTTCCTTCGTAGATTGCAGCCACGCGGAATACTGCGGCGGGTCGAGCAACACGGGCATACGCTTCTCATCCTCGGGTCGATGAAAGCGCTGCATCAGAGGATGATCGTCGGCATTGACCGTAAGCATCGTAAACGACAACAGCGGCAAATCATCCGGACCACCCGTTGGCCGCCACTCCCACAAACCTGCGATGCCCAACAACGCGCCATCATCGCGTGCTATTTTCCATCGCACCGCCCGACCGCTCTCATAACTAGGCTCGAAAAATGATTCGACTGGGATGATGCACCACTGTCGTTTGGCAAAAGCATGGCGAAACGACGGTTTACTGGCAACTGTCTCACTACGCGCGTTGTAGGTATGCCGAGCAAGCGTCAGTTCCGCCCAATGCGGCACCATGCCAAAGCAAGCATTCACGCATTCCAGTTCGCCCGACCCATCGTCAGCTACCCGCACGATAGGCGCCAGGTAGCCGGGATAAGTCTCGGCCTTGTAATCTTCGGGAACGTTCTGAACGCCAAAATGCCGACGCACACCATCTGATTTAGGAGGGGTGTAGTTCGAGCACATAGCACGTTATCGTTTATCCATTAAAGATCGGTATCCGCAACAGACACACTTGATGCTTTTACTGCTTCAACGACGATTTCACTCGTCTGAAATCCGATTTGCGTATAAGCGCGTGAATACCTTTGGTGCGATCAACCACCTGAGACACATTGAAATCCGTCGCTGCCGACAGATAGGCATAAGCAATCGCGCGATCCATACCCATCACTTCAGACAAAAAGCGAATCGCTTCTCTGACCGCGTCTTTCATTGCATCATCCAGATCCGGATTCAGTCCGATCGCAACCCAGTAATGCGGTGTTTCACCCAAGGGCTTTTCTAGCGTGCCGGAAGCGGAGGGAATACGTCGATCGCCTTTTTTAAATAGCGTGAAACGAAACGTGGCGCGCATCGAATGCTCTAGTGCGGTGAGTGCCACCTCGCCGTTAGCCTGTGCCATATGCGGATCACCCGTATAAAAATTTGCACCCGACACAAACACCGGTAGATAAATCGTCGTGCCCGCACCCAAATCTTTCACATCAATATTGCCGCCATACGCGCCCGGTGGAACGGAATGCACGGGCTGATCCGTGGCGGGAGCCACACCCATCACACCCATGAAAGGAGTCGCTGGAAAAGTAATCGTCTCGCCCTGCCGATTCTTCATCACACCTTCCCACTGCCCGGAGCGATTACGCCGAATGGGCGTAAAAACCGAGACGTTATGAAATTTTTCCGGAGCTTGTGCGTTCGCATCGGGTTCCGGTTTGGGGCCTTCAGGAAATTCGCCCGCAAGCGCGCCTTTGCCATGACGATTGGAAATCACGCCATAAGCAACACGCGGCACCACCGACAAGATGTCGACCTTTAAAACATCGCCGGGTTCAGCGCCATCAACAGCGACCGGCCCGGTAATGATGTGCGGTCCGTCCTTGGCAAAGTCATGCGGCAAATCGGATTGGGTAATTGCGATGGCGTCTTTCAACACCTGATTCGCGGGTATGCCTTTGGATGCAAAGTACTGCACAGGATTGCGCCCCTGATCTTCCAGCAACCCCTCGTGCGACAAGGTGTCGAAAATCACCGTAGAGCCCGAGGGAACCGTGAGCACAGGTGCATCAGCGGCATTCGACAAATAACCCCACTTAATCGTGGCGCGCGTCGATGGCACATAAAACACCTTGCCACCATGTCCCTTGACGGCGATCGGGCCGGGTTTGTCAGCCAAGGGCTGAAGCGGAAATTCAGGGGTGGTGCCCGCACAAGCTGAAGCAATAGCGCCCACCAGCAAGACGCCAAACGTCCAGTGTTTGTTATTCATGGTGTCCCGGATATCGTGATGAGGAATATTTGTTTTCGTAAATTATGCATGATACCGATGGAGAAGCTAACCGCCGAGACAATGCCGGAGGTGCTCTGTTGGCGTAAATGCTGTTTCAGCGCAGTGACTGAAAAACACCGCGGTCGCGGTTTTTCATCACGTCATCCCACAAAAAAAGTTGTCCATTCATCGCGATGTAAACACCGACTGCTGCGAGACTGGCTGCTGCACACGCAAAGCCGAGATTAAACAAGGCATCGGATCGGTCGATTTGATAAGGCACCATCGCACCAGTCAGGACGATGGTTTTTTTCAGTGCTGCTTGTCCAAGTACTTGAGCGGTCTCGGGCATGGTATCAGTGCCATGGACGATGACGATGCGCTCTTCAACGGAACGCGCACAGGCCTCGCGTATTTGCTGACGATGGCTGTCTTGCATATCGAGCGAATCTAATGCGAGCAAGGGCTCGAACGTCACTGGCAAACTCAACCGCGCACGATCGAGTGCCTCTGGCAAAACGCTGTCCTTGAAAATCAGGTTACCTGTGAGGGGATCATAATGTTTGTCGAAAGTACCGCCGGTTGTGATGATGCGCAGACTCATGGCAATTAATCCTGAAGAAGACTTTCAGATAATAGCCCGAAGTCCGAATTTTGGAGACTGAACTCGCGCGCAAAAAAAAGAGTGAGTCCGATGAGGACTCACTCCGAAAGTGCTGAACAGCCAAGGCGAGGAACGACCTGACTGCTCGCCATCCGAGACAAGATGGACTTGCATGGTACGGGGCCGATCAACATGAAATCCAATGTTTTATTGTCATAATCGCATTCGCCTGCTTAGTTTCTTTGTTTGGGCTGCTTGAAAAAATCTTAAACACATGTCGGCAATACACAGGACAGCTGTATCGCAATTACGCTGCCTTTAATGCGCTGGTTTGAAAGAACATGCCAATTTGTTTATGACATCAAAGTGTAAAAATTCTGATTACATACAGAGCATGCTTACCGCTACACTGGCATATATTCCGATTCTTTTCGTTGTGTTGAACGATGAAACCTGTTGCACCTGGCACCGTCATTTTTCATCGCTATCGCGGTTATGGCGTGATTACCTCCGTCAATCTCATGACTGGATGGATCTCCGCGCGTTTCGGGGGCGAAGGACGAACGCTGGATTTAAATCTCTCCTGCGATCAGGTACATCATGCCGATGGCGAACCCATACGTTTTCGCCACGCGCCACCCGATCGCATGCCACACGGTCGTTTGATGTGCATGATGCGCGAGCTTCACAAGGCAGGCTATCAACGACTGTATTTGTATAGCTGGCCCAAACCTTCCGGGCTGCACTGGCGCTGGCATTTGTTCACTGGACCACGCCACTGGGTACAACGTAGCTGGCGCGAAGGCTGGTATGGGTCGGGTGCTGAATACAACTTGAATCCAGTGCTGGGCTGGGGTGATTCGCCGGGCGCTTCGACACATGAACTGTTATCCGCTCTGGCGAAGTTTGATCCGCAAGGTCTGGCGCGCGCATTGGGTCGAGACGAAGACCATACCCAATGGTTTGCCGATGTCTGCGATGCACTGCTGCCGAATTACACGTTTTCATTGGGGTGGGATCAGAGCGCTGGTTCGCAACCAGAACAACTACCGATCCTGCCACTACGCTCTAATATTGCGCCATACAACGGACCGGCACTGCCCTGGCCTCCGGGCTGGGGACGATTATGGAGCAGTGTGCCGCGCGTGACGCCGGCAGCCCGGATTACGGGAACAAGTCCCGCTGGCGCCCCTTCAGACGCTGACGGTTGATGTCGGCAATGCTGACTTCCCGCAGACCGGGCTTTATGCAAATGGTTTGACCAGCAACCAGGTCGGCAGGCGTGATCACTTTCAGATAAACACCGGTAAAGCCCGATTGCAGCATGTGCTTGATGGCTTGTGCGTAACCCATGCGAGCCGCGAATTTAAAACATGGTGCGCGTGGCTCGGTCACTTCCAATAGTAGTTCGCCTATTTCCAGCCTATCGCCAATCCAAAGCTCGGTTTCGAGCAAACCTTCCGTCGTCAGATTCTCGCCCATGAAGCCGAAGGGCAACGACTCTTGTCGGTGTAATACGCGCTCACGTGCGGCCACCCAGAATGCATAGTGCTCATGCGGATATAAATAGACCGCTTTGTCCAAACCCCCGTGCACGCTCATATCTGCGCGCTCATCGCCGCGAATGCCGAGCCGGTTGACCGCTACCGTCCCTGATAAAGGGGCTTTGTCGATAGCTGACATAACCGATTGGCTGCGCTCCCGCGGTCCAACCATTAGCGGCTTTACAAGGCCAACGTTAATACTGAGAATACAGGGCATTTTTGGGCTATGGGTTTTACTTCACCAAGTGAATATTTAAAAATTGGCGCTATTTAAGATATTTTGCTGAGTTTTATGGTGTTTTAAGTATATTTCTTTATATCGGCGCGTCGTATGATCTTCACTATGGTCCGCTAAATACTAAGGCCTTTTGCACCTGTCATTTCATTTGGGCGCACCATTTTCTCAGGTGGCCGATATGCCTGCCGGTTATCGTCTACCCAGGCCCAAAAACTCTGTTCGGCTGCTGGTGAAAAGCTCTCCCAAACACGGTTCTGAATGTATTGCGGCACACCGCTAAAGTATCCCTCTATGCCGGTAAATTGCGTGGCAGCAGGTTACTATGCGGGCGATTGTTTTTGCCGGATATCTATGGCTCGCACACCCTTTCTCCCAACACGCGACGGTATTTCTCCCAGCCTGGTGTGGCTCCCCCACGGGCCATGGAAAACACTTGGTGAATTTTTCGCGTTTCGCTTTCCAATGGTCAGTGCTGAAAGCTGGGCTGAACGAATGTCCCGTGGTGAGGTGGTTGATGATCTTGGGGTAGCACTGTCGATCGACAGTCCTTTTCGTATCGGGGCTTGTGTTTTTTATTACCGCCAACGACGCGACGAAACACCCATCCCCTTTGAAGAAAAAATCCTGTTTTTGAATGATCAACTATTAGTGGTTGATAAACCGCATTTCGTCGCGGTGACGCCGGGCGGGCGGTTTTTGCGAGAGACGCTTCTCGCTCGCCTAAAGCGAAGTACAGGCATTGACACCTTAACGCCTATTCACCGGCTTGACCGGGAAACTGCGGGGGTGATGATGTTTTCCGTTGATCCATCGACGCGTAGTCTTTGGCAATCCCTTTTCAGGCATCGAAAGGTGGATAAAGTTTACGAAGCTATAGCGCCTTTTCGTGATTCAATTTCATTTCCGCGAGAGGTCAGTAGTTGTATTGTTCGCGGCGATAAATTTTTTCGTATGTGCGAAGTTAAAGAGGAAGCAAACGCATTTACGACCATTGATTTGATTGAACGACGAGGCTCGCTAGCGCTTTATCGTTTGTATCCTCACACCGGTAAAATGCATCAGCTGCGAGTTCATATGAATTCACTTGGGATACCTATCCTGAACGATCGTTTTTATCCAGAGGCTTTGCCGGCTGGCGCAGATGATTTTTCTGCTCCCCTGCAATTGCTTGCTCGGTCATTGGCATTTACGGATCCTGTAGTTGGCGAGGCTCGCTTTTTTAAAAGTGATTTCAAGCTTCAAGAAATGTCTGTTTAGATAAAGCTGGATTTTTTTATGTAGAACCGCATGCAATTTCTGCTGCTGTAAAGTTACCCCCCTCATCACCGCCCCACTATAAAATGGGTTTGTATCAAACGTTGTCTTATCGCCGTATTTTTTGACTCTATAAAAACAACAATTGATGAAGTCAGCTTCTTCTGGGCCATCAAGCACATTTGTCTTGCGACGCGCAATTATTGCGCTTTCTGCCGCTGCGTTTGGCAGCGGCATGTCGATGCGCGTGGCAGACCCTATGCTGGTTCGACTGTCATCGGATTTTTCAATTCCCTTGGGAATGGCCGCCTGGGTGGTCACTGTCTTTGGATTTGCTTACGGCATCTCCCAGCTGTTTTTTGGACCTTTGGGCGATCGCTACGGTAAGTATTTGATCATCGCGTGGGGTTGTATTGCTTGTGCGGCGACGGCCTTATTGTGTGGTCTAGTCAGTGATTTCTCAGGATTGTTGGTCGCCCGTGGCTTGGCCGGCGCAACGGCGGCGGCTGTCATCCCTTTATCCATGGCTTGGATTGGCGATGTCGTTCCCTACGAAGACCGGCAGTCCGTGCTCGCGCGGTTTTTAGTTGGACAAATTCTTGGGTTATCGACCGGGGTCTTGGTTGGGGGTTGGTGTGCGGATTATTTAAACTGGCGCGCACCTTTTTTTCTTATAGCGCTTTGGTTTTTTATTATTGGCCTATACCTTGTCCTTCTCAACCGCTCGCTTCCTGATCATGCGCGTGTGCTTCATAAAGCTGATGGCAGTGCTCTAGCGCGATTGGGTTCGGAATTTAGTGCGGTGCTTTCTATTCAATGGGCGCGCACGGTGTTATTAACCGTGTTTATCGAGGGTGGCTTAGTATTTGTTGCGCTGGCCTTTTTACCTGCGCATTTGCACACGGTATATAAGCTTTCCTTGTCCTCGGCAGGCGCCATGGTCATGCTCTTCGGACTCGGAGGGTTGATATTCGCTGTTGCCTCTCGAGCCTTGGTCCTTGAACTTGGTGAGACAGGCTTAACTCGATATGGCGGCTTACTGATGGGCGTGGCTTTGGTGGTTATAGCTTATTCACCACAATGGTGGATTACCCTGCCCGCTTGTCTTTGTTTCGGCTTGGGTTTTTACATGTTGCATAACACCCTGCAAATCAATGCAACACAAATGGCGCCAGAGCGACGCGGAGCAGCTGTGGCGGCATTTGCGTCTTGCTTTTTTCTTGGTCAGTCCACAGGGGTTGGCTTTGGTGGTGCTTTATTGAGTTTTACGAGTACAGAACATTTAATCGCAATAGCCGGTTTCGGGGTCGCGCTTGTTGGTGAGCGTTTTTCCCGTTGCCTCGGACGCAAAGTTACTTAAAATTTTTTCTTCACGCGCGTGATGCGAAAGCGCGTAGTTCAGCGGCCAAACTCGGTTGTAATGAATCCATATCGTTTGCCATCTGCTGAAGGCTTAGCGCTGCATTGACGCGGTCTTCTGTGTGTTTAGCATGCCCACCCTTAGACACAAACAGTGCCGCGCAAAAGGTCGCAAAACGCTTAGGTAAGCTAATTGCCGAAGGCTTAACAGTTCCGGCGGTGGAAAAGTAATGATTTGACATGGTGACTCCAGCGAATAGATTCATTTGTTGCGCTGCAGTATAGTTTCTGGAAAGATATATTCAAAATTTTGTTTTTAGATATCTTTTATACTGAATCTGTATATCATGCTCTTTTGAGCAGTCTTTCCGACTTGCCGTCTTTAAAACGTTTCTACTACCCGGTGTCATTCTGACCATGAGTTTCCTCACACTTGACCTCAATTTGCTGCGTGTATTCGATGCAGTAATGACCGAACAAAATCTGACACGAGCGGCTGATCGACTCGCCATGACTCAACCGGCAGTATCCAACGCGGTTAAGCGCCTGCGTGATTCCCTCGGTGATGAATTATTGATTCGCACAGCACATGGCGTAAAACCAACGGCACGCGCTGAATTATTATGGCCGGCCGTCAGACAAGCACTTGCTGATCTGGAAGAAGCCGTTGCACCTCGCAGCTTCGAATTGGCAAAGGCCCATGCGACTTTTTGCATAGCGATGGCCGACGCGACAGCCGGTTTAATGTTGCCGCCTTTGGTACGGCTGATTGAAAAAGAGGCGCCAGGTATCGATATACGCATGGTGCCGCTCACAACGAGAGAACCACGCCCTCAACTTTTACGTGGCGATATTGATCTGGCTATTGGTTTTTTTCCGGGTGTTGTCGCGCAGCTGCAGGGAGCTACCGAGACACCGATTCGTCATGAGCGACTGTATTCGGGTCAGTATGTTTGTGTGATGAAAAAAAAGCATCCATTGGCAAAGGAAGATTTGACTGTCGACAAATATTGCGATGCGAATCATTTGTTAGTGAGTTTCTCGGGACGCGCGCGCGGTCTAGTAGATGATGCGTTGATGTCCTTAGGTAGACAACGTCGAATTCTCTTAACGGTCAATCAATTTTTCACGGCAGGTAAAGTGGTGGCTGCGTCTGATTTGATCATGGTATTGCCACGCCATCTGATTGAGGCCACTGGGATGACTAATCATCTGGTCGCAAAAGAATTGCCTTTCGCAATGCCTGAAGTTCATATTGATATGTTGTGGCATGAGCGGAACGCTCGCTCTCCGGGGCATCGCTGGTTGCGTGAGCAGCTAAGAGAGTCTGACGTACTTAGCAATATCGGTTTGGTCAGTTGACGCCGTGCCCATGTGAAATTTTATTTGGCAAAACTAATACGTATGTTATCGGTACAGTAAGCCTCGATGTTTTCGCTCGTTACATGATTTATAAATGACAGTATTTTTTCGAGAAATTTATTGCCTTGATGCGGTTAAAAAAATAGAGTTATTCACAAACTTCATAGTACTTATTCACAGGTTTATCCTTATTTGAAATCGGTTGAATTTTCTGTTTTTGTTTTATATAAGTTTGTATTTATAGATAGTAGTAATAGATAAGAGAAGCCTGTTTCTGTGGATAACCTAAGATTGTTCATTGAGTTCAGGGACTTGAAGAAAAGATAAACACTGAACATGCTGCGTAATCAAGCAGGACAGTTTTTGTATAAAAACGAACCAAGGTGTAAAGGTCTGGTTTATCCACGATGTGCCAAAGACTTATCCCATTGTTTATCAACAGTTAAACAGACAATATTTTCGCTATTGGCGCCATAAGTCTTGCATGAGTTGAAATGCTTGCGTGATTGCAGACTCTTGCCGGCGACTGTTTAAACAGAGAAAAGATAGCTCGGTCGTAACGCTAACGGCGTTAGCAATCACAAGTCCGTGTGCACGCGCTTCTCGCAATGCGACAGAATCGCGAACCAGTGACAGGCCGATGCCAGACTTCACAAGGTCGAGCATGGAAGCTTCCTGATCGACCATCGCTACTTTTCCTGGGTTAACTTGGTACTGATCAAATACTTTGGTTAGTAGGCGATTGTGTACAGATTCCGGTGGTGACCACACCCAAGGTAAGCCTGCCAGCGATTTCCAATCCTTGTCTTCGACTCGCCGGCGCCAACCCTTTGGTGCGACAACGTTATATACAAATGAGGTCAGGACGAGCGAGTGGCAATCCCGTGCCGGGGTACCAACGAAATAGCCAACATCCAATTGACCGTTGCGAATTTCTTGTTCGACCCATCCGGACATACCTTGCTGTAGTCGAGTAGAGATATGAGGATGGGCTTCTACCAATAATTTCAGAAAAGCACCCAGCCGGGTGAATTCAGGATCCAGAATGGTGCCAATGGAGAGGTGGCCATTGAGGGTGGAATTGAGAGCATGTGCCGCATGCAACAGCTCAATACTGCCGCCAATCACCCGTTCAGCTAGCGGTAGTAGTTTAGCCCCATCACCGGTCAGTACCATGCCTGTAGGCGTGCGCGTAAAGAGTTGGACTTTCAGACTTTGTTCGAGTGCTTTTATTTGCAAACTCACAGCGGGTTGGGTGAGGTGCAGTTGCACAGCGGCACGGGTCAGGTTACCTTCCCCGGCGACCGTGGCAAAGGCCCGTAACTGGGTGAGATCCATAATCTATATAAGAAATATTTATACAAGGCTGATGATAACTCATTGGATTTCTGCTTTTTAAACGAATATGCTGAGCTGATGTGTGCAGACTATAAAAGGAAAATTTATGACAACAGCGTCACTTCCCGAGATTCCTCACTTCATTAATGGCAAGAAGGTAGCCACCACAAGCGGCCGAAATCAGCCCGTGTTCAATCCGGCGACGGGTGCGCCGGTGGCCCAGGTTGCGCTGGGTAGCGCCGAAGAAGTCAATACTGCTATTGCAGCGGCCTCCAAAACTGCGCCGGCATGGGCTGAAACGGCGCCTTTGAAGCGCGCTCGCGTGATGTCTAAATTTAAAGAACTGCTGGAAAAACACCATGACGATTTGGCCGCGATGATCACGCGCGAACACGGGAAGGTGTTCAGTGATGCCAAGGGTGAAGTGGTACGCGGTCTGGAGATCGTAGAGTTTGCCAGTGGCATACCCCAATTACTGAAAACCCAGTTCACCGACAACATTGGTGGTGGCATTGATAACTGGCAGTTGCGTCAGCCTTTGGGCGTGACTGCAGGGATTACCCCGTTCAATTTTCCGGTGATGGTCCCGCTGTGGATGGCACCGGTGGCGATCGCTTGCGGGAATACCTTTGTACTCAAGCCGTCCGAGCGAGACCCATCGCCATCCACCTTCATGGCAGAGTTATTGCAACAGGCTGGATTGCCAGATGGTGTATTCAACGTGGTTCAGGGTGACAAGCTTGCGGTAGATACGATTCTTCAGCACCCGGATGTCAAAGCCGTTTCCTTCGTTGGATCAACACCGATTGCGGAATACATTTATACCGAAGGCAATCGTCGAAAGGGCGCGCATCCATTGCGGGTGCAAGCCCTGGGGGGCGCGAAAAACCATCTCGTCGTCATGCCGGATGCGGATCTGGATCAAGCAGTCGATGCCCTTATCGGCGCTGCGTATGGCTCAGCGGGTGAGCGTTGCATGGCCATCTCGGTTGCAGTAGCGGTTGGTAGTGTCGCCGACAAGTTGGTCGATGCCCTGGTACCGCGAGTCAAGTCGTTAAAAATTGATAATGGCATGAACCCCGCGTCAGAGATGGGCCCTGTTGTGACCGCGGCACATAAGGCGAAAATCGAGGACTACATTGCGCAAGGTGAGCGCGCGGGCGCAAACCTTCTGGTTGACGGTCGTGGGCATACGGTGGCTGGTCATGAACAAGGGTTTTTCTTGGGCGGGTCTTTGTTTGACCACGTCACGCCAGAAATGACGATTTATCGCGAAGAAATTTTCGGACCGGTGCTCTGTGTTGTGCGTGTGCCCGATATGGCCGCTGCGATTGCCTTAATTAATGCGCATGAATTCGGCAATGGCGTTTCGCTGTTTACCTCCGATGGCAATACGGCCCGCGAATTCTCCCGCCGCATCGAAGTGGGTATGGTGGGCGTCAATGTACCTATCCCTGTGCCTATGGCCTGGCATTCTTTTGGCGGTTGGAAGCGTTCGCTGTTTGGCGATATGCATATCTATGGTGAAGAGGGCATACGCTTTTATACGCGCTACAAATCCATCATGCAGCGCTGGCCGGAATCAATAGGCAAGGGCGCAGAGTTCACTATGCCCGTGGCGAAATAAGAGGAGGCCGCGATGCAATCAGCAGGCACCTACGACTACATCATCATCGGCGCCGGTACGGCAGGCTGTGTGCTGGCAAACCGTCTTACGCAAGATCCGGGCGTGTCAGTACTCCTGATCGAAGCAGGCGGTAAAGACGACTATGCATGGATTCATATTCCGGTCGGGTATCTGTATTGCATCGACAATCCGCGCACCGATTGGCGCTTTCGCACGGAGCCGGATGCGGGCCTGAATGGTCGCTCACTGATTTACCCTCGCGGCAAAGTGTTGGGTGGGTGCTCGTCGATCAACGGCATGATCTATATGCGAGGCCAGTCGCGTGACTATGATACTTGGGCAACGCTCACCGGCGATGCAAGCTGGGGCTGGGATCGGGTGTTACCATTGTTTTTACACACCGAAGATCACCATGCCGGCCGTAGTGAATTCCATGGGGCGGGTGGTGAATGGCGAGTAGAGCAACAGCGCTTGCGTTGGGACATTCTCGATGCATTCCGCGATGCGGCGGCACAGGCCGGCATACCGAAAATTGATGATTTCAATCGGGGCGATAACGAAGGCTGCAGTTACTTCGAAGTGAATCAGCGCAGTGGTATTCGATGGAATACTGCCAAAGCATTTTTGCGCTCTGTGAAGGGTCGTCACGGTAATCTTGAAATCATGACGGGCTGTCATGTGCAGCGTTTGCGTATAGAACAAGGGGAAGGCGGTGCCGTTTGTAAAGGTGTTGAATTTACCGGCGGCGGGCAACAATGGTTTGCGCAAGCGACGCATGAAACTTTGCTCACAGCAGGTGCGATTGGCTCGCCACAAATTTTGCAATTGTCGGGTGTTGGCCCAGCGAATTTGTTGCAAGAACACGGTATACCCGTCGTGGTCAATGCGCCCGGTGTTGGCGAGAACTTGCAGGATCATTTGCAGCTGCGCATGGCATTCAAAGTGCGTAACGCGAAAACGCTCAACACCATGGCGAACAGCTTGCTGGGCAAGATGAAGATTGGTCTCGAATATGCGCTTAATCGCAGCGGCCCTATGTCAATGGCGCCATCGCAGCTCGGCGCGTTTGCGCGCTCGGATGCTGCGCAGACCAGTGCGAATATTCAATACCATGTGCAGCCGCTGTCGCTGAATAAATTTGGCGAACCTTTGCATCCCTTCCCGGCGTTTACCGCCAGCGTATGCAATTTGCGGCCAACCGCACGCGGTCATGTGCGTATCGCTTCACCGGATGCTGTGCAGGCGCCCAAAATCACACCGAATTACCTGAGTACGGAAGAAGACCGGCAGGTGGCCGCTGATGCGCTGCGCCTTACGCGTCGCATCGTGGCAGCGCCGGCGATGCAGCGCTATGCGCCCGAGGAATTCCTGCCGGGCCCGACATTTCAGACGGATGCGGAACTGGCGCTTGCAGCAGGCAATATTGGCACCACTATTTTTCACCCTGTCGGTACCTGCAAAATGGGTCGGGATGATGATGTAACGGCGGTGCTTGATTCGCAGCTCAGGGTGCGCGGTGTCGCTGGCTTGCGAGTGATTGATGGCTCGGTCATGCCAGTGATTACTTCAGGCAACCCCAATTCCCCCATCATCATGATTGCGGATAAAGCCGCCGGCTTGATTCGCGCTGATCGGAAAAGGGCGGTATCTTTTGACGCCGCCGCCGCAGTCTCTGCTTGAGAACTGCTATTTAAAAGGCCTTTGGCGATAGTGAACACTAACAAATAGCATGGAGGCCTTGCCGCCAGAAATATTGCTGCTCGCCGTGGCCGCGGTACTCGCTGGTCTGGTGGATGCTGTCGTTGGGGGCGGTGGCTTGATTCAGGTGCCCATGCTCTTCAGTGTTTTTCCTTCCGCTGCGCCAGCCACCTTGTTTGGCACCAATAAACTGGCCTCGGTCTGGGGCACCGCAGTGGCGGCTCGAAGTTATGCGCAGCGTTTCCCAGTCGCCTGGAATGTAGCCTTGCCCGCATCGCTGGCGGCGCTGG